>CAYXDG010000039.1:0-33302 GCA_964463655.1 uncultured Dactylococcopsis sp. | reverse complement strand
CCGCCCGCGCTCCTAGCGTCGCTATAACGGGAGTCCTCTCGTGACATTAAGATAGAATTAAGAATGAATTTGGCAATGGCGAACCACTTAACTTTATAACGAAAAATACTAAAAATAAGCTATTAAAAATTTCGTGATTGCTTTTCCTGAACTCGATTCAAATAGGGTTTGCTGAAAAAGTTCATGTTTTCGGTGTAGTAAGGCAAAAGGCAAGAGGGCTGATTAATCGGTAAGATTTCAAGGTTTTGATGCAGGGTTTTGACTATTGAGCGTTCAATTTCCTTGCACTTTTTTGAGGATTTAAGAGCCTTAAAACCAGATGGTACGCGAGTTTTAGCTTTCTTCAGCAAGCTCCAAATAACTCGACTGCGTGCGTGTCGGTAAGGATAGAGCAAGGAATTAACTGCGCTTAACTCTCTCAAAACACGAAAGGGAAACTCGCCACAGGCGACAGCATCATCCTTGTCGCTGTATCTCCCGAGTTCGGTTTTCACGACTGATTCCTATTGTCAAGCTATTGTCATTGAACTTTACAGTTTGTTACATTTAGTAATATCAAGCAAGTTAAAGAAACTCAGCGTTACTCCAAAGGATAAAGATATGAATAGTGATTCTAATAGCTACACAAGCAAAGACCTGTCTGCTCCCGTTGTTTTCCAGTCAGAGTTCAATAGTTTTCAGTCTCTTAATGCTAGTCAAACCTGGTCATTGTTTTTCACAGCAGGTAAGGAAGATGAAAAATTAGGATTAAATCCTAAAGCAGGGAGATTTTTTACCAATCTCTTAATTGCCATTGTGATGTCAGGAAGTCTTGGGCAAATTATTTTTACTCAATTGAACTAAAGGTAGTGTCAAAAAGATGAATCGGGTTGAAGGTTCAGGTTTAGTGTTAAATCAACAACTTGACTTTTGGCCGGTTCACTTTAACCAAGTAATCATTTCCCGAAAAATGGTGACTTTCTTCTCTGCAAATCTAGTCTAAATTACTGATTTATGTTTCCCAATCTTTTTAACGCAACTCAAGAATACTGGCGCAAACTAGACGAATTAGAATCCGCTTATCAGCAAGATCAGGTCTCACGGGAAGAGGTAGATCGGAGAGTATCAGAATTAATGGCCGAACTGGGTCAAGAACGTCGTTCTACTTTTAACTATATGAGAGAAATATCGCAAAACTGGCTAGCTGAACAAAAAAGCAATCTGATCGGCATCAGCATCCTAGTCTTTGCTATCTATGGTTGGATTGTGATTAACTGAAATAGGTAGAAAAATCATCAACGATCGCGCCGGGTGACACTGATAACCATTAAGAGAAATCGCAACTGCCAACAGAATCACAACTCCCACAAGAATCGCAACCTCCACAACTGTCCAAGCACCCATTAAACCAATAACTAACTCCATCGCACCCGCATCGAGCTAATCTAGAGACTCCGTCAGAACTCAAATTCTTTTCATTAGTTTGACGGCGTTGTTCATCATCTTGACTATGTTCATTGCTGTTCGCCAACCGAAACGCTTTAATCTTATGATGCGCCTCCCGACAATCCGAGAAACGCCGACGGGAAGCAGTAATCGCCTCGGAAAACCCTACCTCTCCCAATATCCGCTTAACATACTGGGAACAAGATTCGCCCCCATAGAAGACGCGGTGGGCGCAACTAAACCCCTTATAAGGTGATACATACTTTTGATAGCCAGTTATCGAGGCGATCGCGAAGCTAACACCGAGTCGCTGTATGCTCTTTTCCATATCAAGTGGTGAGATACTTTTGCCTTCCATTCATTGTACTTCCTTTAGTTCCATGAGGCATTTTTTAGGCGCGATCGCGAAACGAAGTTTTGATTTTCATACCTTAATTCAGCAACGCCATTAGTGGGGGTAAATCAGGATTAATGACTCAATATCAGGCTCCCGAAATGGAATATCTAAACTATCTAACGATTCCGAAATCAACTGTTTAGCAAGCTCCAATTTCTCAATTATCACATGAGTTTGATTTGGAGGTAAACTTTCAGTATCAGGAGAGCGAGGTAAAGGATAAAGCAAAGAATTAAGACGAGCCAGCACTTGGTAATCTAGTAATATTTTTGGTGATTCTTGTTGTTCAACGCCAATGATCATTGATCGAATTGAACCTCTTCCCTCTGTCACCTGATCAGTCACACGGAATAAAATCAAAGGATAAGAAAGTTTTTCCACAGTAAGACAAGTAACAGATTCTTGGAGAGAACGAGCTTGATCTAATGCTTTTTCGAGTAAAGGATTACCTACTCCAATGATACGCTGATCAGCATTGACTCCATTGAAACTGCGATCAAATACTAATCCTTCATAATTGGATTCAATACCAATACTTTTCCAGACTTCTGGCGTTAGAAATGATAATCCCTCATTCTTTTCTTGCACTTTTTTTCGATTCAGAGTAATCATCCCTTTAAGGAAGGGCTTTAAGGCTGGTAAATCCAGATCAAGAGGTTGATTGGCAATTTCTTGATAATCAAAGCTGGCGCAATGTCCTACTAAATTCTGTACTGTCTTTAAAGCATCTTTACCGCCAAAATTTCCAGTTTTACGGTCAAACCAAGACGTTAAAGTTTCATTCTGAAGACGAGGTGCTTCTGCAAATAATTCAGTCCAAACCGAAGAGGGAGTCATCCCTAAAATCATTGGAAATAAGTCTTCTTGTTCGTCCATTACTCCACTTAAAGCAAGTTGAATGCGATACATTTTTTCTTCCAGACATTCCCAAATTCTAGCTTCTACTGTATTCGGATTTCTCAAGGTAATCACTTCCACCGTCTGAGATTGACCGTAACGATATAAACGTCCCACGCGTTGATGTAAGCGCATCGGATTCCAAGGGAGATCAACATGAATTAGGGTATAACAATTTTGTTGGAGATCGACTCCTTCTCCTGCTGCTTCCGTGGAAACTAAAAAGCGAACTTGACCTGAATTAAAGCGTTGTACAGCCCATTCGCGATCGTAACGAAGGGTTTCACCACAAACTTCATAAGCGGTCATATCCCCATTAATAAAAACAACACAATCGTTGCCATATTTATCAATTAAGGCAGACATCAGTAAAGATTGAGTTGCTTTATATTCAGTAAAGAATAAAATTGATCGGTCTCTACATTTTTCTTCTAAGATTTCTAAAATTCGTTGAATTCGGGTTTCTACTTGAATAGATTGAGAAAGTGTAACTAATTCCTCTAATCGCTCTTCCTCATCTTCCATTAAGCGTAAATCACTACTCAAGTCTTCAATTTGTTCATCTAAGTCATCAATCTCCGTATCAAACTCTTCATGTTTTTCGTAGGTATTAACCCATTGTTTTAATTGACGACGATAAGATTTTAAGTCATCAATTCTTGAACGTTTTCCTTGAATACTCTTCAGTCGTTTTTTTAGAGTGCGACGAATGGCTGCAACCGAGCTAGAGGCTAACTTTTGAAGGGCAATTAGAACTAAGCCAACAGCACGACCATTAAAACCATTGAGTGAAGAAGCATAGGCTTTTCCTAAAAGAATAAACTCAGTTAAAGTTTCATAAAAGATTTGCTCTTCTGTGGAGTAGGAGTAGGTAATGACTTCAGTTTTTACACCTTGAAATAAAAGATTTCCCTTTAAGTCAGTAACATTTTGTTTATTATTACGGATAACAACTTGATGTAATTGATCTAAATAAGTTTCTAAAGGTTGCTTGACATCCTTAAAAATATCAGGACGCAACAATTTCAGCCGTGCTAAAAAACTATAATCTTTTCCTCGATGAGGCGTTCCTGTAAAAAACAAAAGAGACTGAATTTTTTGGGCTTCCTCTAGTTTCTGCACTAAGCGATAGGTTAGAGTCAATCCTCCTTTTTCATCAGCATTAAGGTGGTGCGCCTCATCAACGATAACTAAATCCCAATGTGGAGAAGATAAGAGGCGTTCATGGCGACCTCGGTAATCATCGCGTAAGGTTTGTAAGGAAGCGACCACTTGATCATGAGTTTCCCAAAAACCACTTTTTTTAGTATCTGCGCCAGTGGTGTAAGCAGTAAAGCGCAAGTCAAACATGGTGCGTAGGCGGTTCACCCATTGATCAACTAAAGAGGCTGGAGATAGAACAAGAACTCGTTGCACAACGCCCCGAGCAATGAGGGGCCAGAGGATTAACCCCGCTTCAATGGTTTTCCCTAATCCTACATCATCGGCGATTAACCAGCGAAATGGCCAGTTCTCTAAGACTTTTCGACAAACCCAAAGTTGGTGGGGAAGTAAACGAACCCGAGAACGGGAAAAGATACTCCACCGATCATTGACAGAATCAATGGTGGCAGCCAAACCACGTAGAATAACGGGAAGAGGAGGATGCCTCATTCCTTGTTCAATAGTTTGCTCAACTGTTAAAACTTGGGAAACTCTGTCTTTTTCACACGCTTCAATACCATGTTCAAATTGAATGACCACAGTTGTCTCTTGGTCAATGAGAACTTTCCCTGTGCCGAAAGTTTGATGGGTTACGCGATCGCCTGTTTGATATGTCATTATTTTTTGACCTTAAACTTCACACCATCCCATCTTGTTCTCCATTCCCCATCTTCAATAGCCCATTGGACTTCAACATCATCTTTGAGGGATGGTTCAGAAATGATTGGCACATCTCCTAATATCTCTTCTTTGCGATTCTCATCTTCTTGATCGAACATTAGAAATGGTAAATCGTAATCTCCACAGAATGTTGCATCTTCCTCTCCAAGATGCTCAAAAAGAAAGCTGTGAATAGACCTGGAATTTTCAATATTTCTATCTTCCCCACCTTCACGAATCCCCTTACAGCCTAGTGCTTGTAAGATACCACGCACTCGTCTAACTGGAACATAAGCATAGGGGCGCATTGCAGGATTTGTTAGGATTTTGGCTCTTAATAATTCGCGCACAACAAAGGTTTGACCAATTCCTAATATTCTACCAATAGGAGGTGCATCATTGCCTTTTCCAGAGCCTTGCAAGAATTGATTATTGCTGCGAGGACTGAAAACCATGTTGATATCACAATTTTTTCGGACTTCATTGGTGAAGAGTAAACTATCGCGATAAACATCCCACCAACGGGAAAAAGCATAGACGGCTGGATAATGTCGTACCCATTGATAATAATCGAGTCGCTCGCCTGTTTTGATATCAGAGAAATACTCCTTGAGTAGATTTAGCCAATCAGTCGCTTTAATTTTTTTGTACTCCATCACTTGAAACCAACGCCATTGTTCGCAATGCTTGAGAAAGGTTCGATGTTGTTCAGGAGTTTGGCGACCCATGGTGTGGAAGACTCCTAATAAGAACAATGCGATCCAGGCTTTAGTCGTTTGAGATTTTTGAAGATTATAATTAGCCAGTGTTAACTTCCATTCTTGAGATGGATAAATAGATTCTTCATACTTGGGAATTAAATGATTTCGTTCCTTTTCCCACCATTGCAGCAGTCGATTCAGTAATTCTTCTGGTGTTTTCTGCGTTTTCTTCTTCTGACTAGAGAGTTCATTATCATCATTTGATGTTTCTTCTTCCTCCTCTGAAGTTTTAGAATCAGAGGATTCAACAGATTTATCACTTAACAAACCAAGTCGATCTAACAAGTTTTTAAGCCTATATTTACGAAAACCTCGATCGACTAATTGTTCTTGACGGGTGGGATAGGTTAATTCTTGAATCCAATTAGTAATCTGAGACTTTAGCTTTCCAATAACCTCATCGCGACGTTTACCATCAATCAGATACATTAAAGCAGCATCTCGTTTTTTTTCTTCAGCTTGCTGTATCCATTTGATAATCTGATGATCTAAAGAAATACTTTTGTCTTGGCGACAGACATGGAATAAATCTAGTGCTGTAGATTGATAAGATTGATTCAGAAGACAAGCGTTAGGGGCAAATTTGGCAATCTGACTTTCATCAGTGTTTCCTTCAAGAATAAGCAAGGAGGAGGCACAAGACCAGTTTCCTTCTTCGGGTTGAAACTTAACTTTATTTAATACTTTTAGCAACTGATCTTTTTCTGTTTCCTCAAGATTTGCTATTAACTCTGGGTTTATTAATTCACCAATTTTGGTAGCCATTTCTGCTGTCAGCTCTAACTTTTCGCGAAGTTCCCATTGCAAAATAGTTGGCAGATCCAAAGACTCAATTTCTAAACTCGTTAATCTTTTCAGGGACTTTGCAACAGAAGATGAAATCAATTCACCAGCGTTTATTCCTTGACAAGATTTCCAACTAAAAACAGTCTCAAGCACTGAACTTTCTTCTAATACTCCTTTTACAAACCAACGCACTTTGTTCAGACAAGTTAAACGATAGCCTTCTTCAAAATGATTGGGTAATTGTAATCCTGTTGGTAGAACATGACAGTCTCGATATAGCTGAGTCATCCCTCCATTTTTACCCCAAAGCATTTCATGTAAGAGTTTTATCTCTTCGGCTTCTAAATTTTTCTCTGCTATATTAAGACCTAATACTTTCCACACACTTTCCCAAAACATTAAACGGGTTGTATCGGCGGTAAGATGTAAATGCTCGCGCAATTTTTGGTCATCAAATTGACTAATTGCTCGTAGAGCTTCACTCAAGTAATTTCCCAAACGTTGAGCAATTGCGTAATTCTCTTTTTTTCCGCCTCCCCTCAAATCTAGCTGCGATCGCCCCACATCGAGACGGAACATCGCATTAACAGCAAACCCCATATTTAATTTCATTCGAGTCGGGGCAGTTACCCAAAATGTAGGATAATGATCATATAAAGGTTCAATTCCTCGCAAGCCTAGTGGAAAGACAAATCTTTCCTCATTTGTGCCTAACAATAAAGCACGCTGAAAGTTATTTGATTTAGGGATCAATTCACCGATAGCTACTTTTGATTTTGGGATAATGTCTTTTTCTCGCCACTCATACTGACGCTCATTCTTTTTAAGGTTAATAACAAACTCTCTTAGCCAACGTGAGAACGCTCCTAAAAGGGGAATATAGCTCTTAAATTGCTCAATTTGGTTATAAACTTCAGCAGCCCCTTGATCAAGTAAGGGTAAGTATAGAGGCAATTTAATAACAGTTCCTTCGTCTCCTTCTCGATACTGCGCGATCGCGTTGAACTCATCTTTGCTCAATTCTTTAGGGTACAATCCACCATTCACTTCAAACCCTAAGCGATCGCTAACAACACGGGGATTATCACTAATCAGATAAACACTCTTAAACCCTAAACCAAACTTCCCAGTTACTCCTTCTTTCTTATCCGAAAAATTAAGTAAGAGCATTTTCTGTAAGTCTTCATCATATTTTTTATTTCGATAGTCATTACTGCCAAACCTTGCTTGATTAATTCCTCTTCCCCAATGAATAAAATAAAGAGTTTCTTTCTCGATTACAATTTTTATCCTTCGTGAAACATTGGAGCAACCCATCTGTGATAACTCAGAACAAGCATCATCAGCATTCTGGAAAATTTCAAATGGAATTGAAGCAATATCATAATTCGCATCTTGAATTCGCTTACGGACTCCTTCTGATAAAATTTTATGCGTTTCACTATCTTCTTCTAATAGCTGGCGTAATTCTGCTTTCAATGATTTTTCATCTTGGTTAATACTTGCGGACAAGTCTTTTGGGATGGGTTTTCCTTCTTCTTCTAATAGCTGTTTCTCAGCTTGTCTTGTTCTAAATTCAAATCGCTTGCGAATTAAACGAGCAATTTTATTATCTTCAGATAATTGATTCTGACGTAAATAAATCATTGCTTCTTCTAAAAGAAGATTTTGGGTTAAACGAATGTCAGGAGGGGATGCCTCTTGCCAATCTTTCCAGAGCGAATCAAAATTATTTGGTTTAATCTCATAAACAGATTCTAAAATTTCTAAAGTTGTGTAGTAGAGAAAATCAATTAATTTTTTAGGTGATTCATTCTGGCTAGAGTCATGTAAATAGATTATAACTGAATCAGAAGTTATATTCGGTGAACCTACTAACAAACTTTTTGCTTCACTTAAGTCTTCAAGTTCTACTGTGAGAGGTTGTCCTAATAAATTATTAACCGTTATGGATGTTTCTGTAGATTCCTTAAATTCAAAATTAGTTTTGTGTTCAACTAAAAAATCACTGAAGGGAATGGGAGGATTATTTTCATTAATAATCAGTTGACTCGGAAAAGATTCAGCATTAGGAGCATAACTAGAAGCTAAATCTCGAATTTTATCATTATTTCCCAAGCAACTTAGAAAAGCACTAATTGCATTGCTTACGCTATTTGGCCATTCACTAAAATAATCTTTCAGAAAATCGTGAGACTCCTTAAATTCTGAATCTCCAATATCTTCATCTTGTATTGCACCTGCTCTTTCAATAACACTCTCTAGAATTTCTTCTAATGCTTCATCAAGAAGATAGTGATCGTTGACATTGGTTCCCTTACAACAGAGTTCTTTAGAGGGTTTCCATTCTCCTAATTGATTTAGAAGTTCAATTTGAGGTAAAATTATTTCAAACCAGTCGTCATGCTCAACTGCCAGCTTAAGATATTCAGAATAAACTAAATAAATATTACGACGATTAGTTTTATTTTTATGCTGTCCAGATAATTCGTTGAGAATGTTAACCAGTTTTTCTGAATCAAGTTCGCCTTGTAGAGCTTGGTATAAAATTTGAGCATAATCAGAATCAGATAAAGGCTGAAGTAAACTAACTGCAGGCATTATTCCTTCAGAAATGGATTCAAATGCGGTGAGCCAAATTTCTAGGGTTATGCTTTGATTGGTATCTCCTATTTTTACATTTCCTACACAATATTCAGGATTATCTAAAAGCATTGCGCCTAGCATTTCTAAAGCATCTTTTACTTTAGGAAAAACTTTTTGATGTAAACTACTAAATGCTGAATGTTCTTGTAGAGCAGGTAATAAATCGTTTGAGGCAATAAAAGCTCCATCACACTCAGCTGATAAGCGTACTAAATGTTCTTCCAACTTAGGAATATAAAGAACATCTTCTGGTTTACAAGACTCGTCATTTTGTAAAGGAAGCCAAGCAGTTGTCTTTATGTTAGAGATTTGACTGCATTCAGATGGATTAGCTTCCAATGCTTCCATGATGACACGCCAATGTTGCTCAGGGTTTGGCAGTGCCAGAATGCGTTTTAGTGCATCTTCAGGAGTTAGATGTGGGATTAATTCACCCTGACGATGAGCAACTTGACCATTTTCACTTTTACAAATTAAGGTAATTCCTAATTTTTGAGCTAGACTTGCTTCAATTTCAAAACCGCCTTCTAAATAAGTATGCTCATCAAGAGCAACCAAAGTTCCCTTAGTGGTTTTATGGATACGCAATTGTTTAACTAATTTATCTTCTAGGTAAAAGATTAACTCTTCACGATCTTCTGTAGAAAAGTTAGACCAATCAATTCGTGATATATAAAACCTTTGTTTAAGTTCTTTTTGTATGCTCTCTTGATTAACTTTAGCAATATTAAAATTCTTACGCTGTTGAGGATTGAATATATTAAGAAGCTCACTGGAAATAAATCGCCATTGTTGATCAGTTCCAATTAAATGATGAAGCACTCGATACCATAAATCATTATCTCTTTCCTCTCCTGCATAAAATAGTCTATTTTCATCGGAGAAGTGATTAGATTCTCCATGTAACAGATAACGAATTACTTGTTTTTGTTTTGTTGAAATATCATTATCTAAGTTTCTCAAAAGTTCTATTATAAGGTCTTTGCGTTCACTAATAGGTTGAAGTCTTGGTTTTTCTACAAGGAGCGCGATCGCGCTTTCTAAATTACAAATAGTAATATTTTTGGCTAGATAATGACTAATTTTTGAATTAGCAGTATAGAGAGAAGTATGTAGAGCCTTATTCAATGCTATTGCCAGTTGACCTTTTTGAGAAAAAAGACATTTTCGATCAAGGTAAGTTTGTAATTGGTTTAGTGATGCAACTTGGTTTTTACTCGCTTGAGCGATGGGCTTTAATTGAAATAATGGAAGCTGTTTAATTGATTCTAGTATCCGATTAAATTCATTACTGCTAAATCTCAATATATCTAAGGCAAAGGATTCAACTAAGCTAATATGATTATGAGAAAACTGGCTTATTCGTTCCAGTATTTTTTGAGCATCAATCTTAGATAAATTCGTTTCTATAAAATTATCAAGTTTGAACGAACTAGGAACAATTAAGCAAGTTACTTCGCTTTGAATTTCTAGTAATCCTAAAGATAAGTCTTTTGTAAAATCTTCAGGAATGTATAAAATATCGGTTGACGGAATTATTTTTAGTAGTTTAGATAGGTTAGGTGCTAACTTTGAATCAGTTGAAGAGAATGCTTGTTTGAGGAAACCTTGTAACGTTTTAGTAACCTGAGTATCAGAAGTAGATTCAGTAAATTTCAGAAAACTCAATAAAGTTTCGACTTTCTCGGAGTCAGCACAAATTTTAGAAGCAGAGCCATAAGATTGACCTAAGAGATTTGCCACCTCATAAGCAGGTAATCGTTGTGGTTCTTGTTGTGACAAGATTGGCCAAGACTCGTAAGTTAATATGCAATCTTGACTAATTTTTTTGAGTCTCGGTAAAACTTGGATTAGAGATTCTGATTCAGGAATTGAATATATATTGGTTTCGGCTTCTACCAATTGCCAACAAGATTCACTTCGACGATCAAAACGCACGACATAAACCAAGGAACGATTAGCACAAATAAACTCTTTGTAATCATGCCAAAAATGTGAGCTTTTCAAATTTTCAGTTAGTTCTTTTACAATTTCGCTCGATCGCGTTTGGGCAAAGTCGGCTATAGTAGGAAGCAGAAGTGGAAGAGTACCTTGTTCAGCTAAGATTCGATTCCACTCTAACTTTAGTAAATCTTTGCTATTAGATGTTGACCAATCTAGAATACAACTACGATCTGACTCTAAAAAGAAAAAGCCATGTAACGTTAGAATATAATCTTCATTTCCCTTAATAGGAATTCGTTCAAAATCCCCTCCCTTGGGACACTCTGTTGTAGGAAGAAATACTGCCCATCGAATTAATAATGTTCCCTGTTTCGACTCTTTAGGACGTGCTAAGAGGACACTAGCACAATGTTGTTCTGCCTTTTGTTTTTCTTGATGACCACTTGCGTTAGGGACTAATGTTGGCCAATCTTCTTGATCTTTTAGGTTGGTTAACTCTGTATTATTGAGAAGTTGCTGATAACCAAAGTATTCTTGCAGTTTATCATTGACAGCAATTTCTCCCTTTAATGTTTTTGGTTGAATTTGCTGCTTCTTAAAATCTTTAAAAGACTGAACTGATTCTGGAGTCAGTCGAATGATATTACTTTCTTGCCCATCGGAAACTTGAATCGTTTGTATATTCTTCAGTAAGGGAAATAAAGTCGCTATATTATTAATTAAGGTTTCGTTAAACTCATCAGCATAACTTTTCTGATCACCTATGAAATTGGGAGCAATTTGGCGGCATATCTCTCCTCCTCGCTTGCAATGCTCTTCCTTGCGTAGAGGCAACCATAAAAGAAAACCATCTTCAAACCCCAATTTTTCTCGTTCTTCAGAAATTCGATTTTGATCGGATATTTCAAATTCTAATTTGTCCCACTCAGAGGGTGGAACATCATCTGGATCATCTGTGTACCATAAATTGAGCATAGAGCCAGACTCGATTTTTTTATCAGGCTTTTCTGACTTTGCATTCGGTCCAGTGAGATAAAAGAAGGTTTCACAGATTAAAAAAACTGTCTTGAGTCCAATTCCAAATTTACCAACTGCAGCACTATCGCTTTCTTTAGCACTTGCTCCAATAGAACGAATACTTTTCTCATCTTTTTCATTAAAAGAACCATCATTTACCACAATAATAGCTGGCCCTTTTAACAGTGGATGCTTTGCGTTTCTAAGACCCTTACTCCAGCCAATACTAATTTTTGTAGAACCACAATCATCTCCATTTTGAATCAATTCTTTTAGAAGAAAAAATAAAGATTGATCCTTTGGTTGAGTCTGCATTAATAAATTTCTAATTGTATTAATGTCACTTTTTGCTGAGTGGTATGCTCCATAATTCGGCATGATTATTTAATCCTTCAGTCTTTGGATATTCAAGGTTTAGATAGCAATTGCTGAGTTGACTTTTACCTCACTTAACACTATCTTTAACTAATATGACAAGTAACTTGAAAAATAAGGGCTGAAATAGTAGTTTTGTGCGCGATCGCTCGTCAATGTAAAGTGAATGATAAGACCGTTGCCAAAATTCGTCGTGAGTTAGCAGAAGATAATTCTATCTGCGGAAATCCGCAGATGGGAGAGAATCACACTCGTAAAGTGAAACGAGGTAAGCAAGTTTATGAACAACAGAAACGTCAATTGGCGACAGTAGCAGAACAGGATAAGATGCAAGTCAAACGTCAATCAATAATTCCCAAAGTGCGCTCCGATATCAATCAGACCATTTGCCAGTTTCTCAATGTTGATCGCCCCTCTGATGCTAACTGGGAGAGTGTGGTTTATCTCATTCGATGAAGATTTAGACCTTGAATTTGACCGATTCCTCCAAAATCTGAAAGGGGGAAAAATTGAAAGCGCCATTGTGGTAACGGAGAATCAAGTCCGACCCCAACAAGACATTAAAGACTGGGCAGATGCCGTTTGCTTGGTCGGTGATTCTCAATCTTTTTGCGCTCGGTTGGTTTGGTATTTCGGACAAGAATGCGCTGAGTTCCTCTTGGCGAAATAGCATCAGCACGATTTCCAGAAATAACTGGCTTTTACTAAGTCATCTGAAATTACTAAGCTCATGGTTATCTGTTCGACTCTTCAAACAAACTAACTTGCTCAATTGTAGCAGTAAAGTCCGTTCCTTCATTGTCCAGAAGCGCAATCCTATCCTTGATCATTACACAGTGGCGACTAAAGGATTTGGCTTTACTTGAAACCCTTGTTCTTTTAATGCTTGAGAAACGAGGTTAGCATCTTTGACCCAATATTCTTCTCCAAAGCGAATTAATTGCTGTTGATTTCCCGATTTAATTCGACCAATGACAGGAATTTTGGGTTCGTTCTTTTTCCCTGAATATTGTTGTAATGTGTGTTGAAGTTTATTTTGATAAACGCGATCGCGTGCTTGTTCTAAGTTAAGATCAATCATCACCATTTCTACTTGTTCGATCGGTTCTGCATCTTCAATAATCATCTGAACGCGATCGTCTTTCTCTTCAATTTTACCCCACACAATTAATCTTGCATCTTCTTCTAGATGAGGACTCACTTGTTCATACGCACTAGGGAAAATCACTCCTTCTATTTGTCCCGAAATATCTTCCATTTGCACAAACGCCATTGGATCGTTTTTTTTAGTCATAATTTTCTTCACTTCACTGAGTAGCACGATCGCGCTAACTAACTTTCTTTTGGGAAGATTTTCTTTGTCTCCCAGAGTAACAGCCGATAAAAACTGACTCGCTGTTGCTGTTGCTTTTAAGGGATGATCGGACACATAGAAACCTAATAATTCTTTTTCTTGTTTCAATTTTTCCTTAGCACTTAAATCTTCCACAGGTGCAGCAGTGGGTGCATCTTTATAATTAACCTTACCATTATTTTCTTCACTTGCTAGTAGAGAATCAAACAGATTTGTTTGTCCACTAGCTTTATCTTTAGCACGACTTTGTGCCCAATTTAAAACAGGGTCTAAATCATGTAAGAGTTGATTTCGATTAGAATTAAGTTTATCAAATGCACCGCAATAAATCAATGATTCTAAGGCGCGACGGTTGACGGTATGGAGATTAATTCGGGAACAAAGATCAGCTAGAGATTCAAACTTTCCTCCTCCTTCTTCTCTCGCTTGTAAAATGTTTTCAATGGCATTCTGTCCTAGGTTTCTCACCGCAGATAAACCAAAGAGAATCTTATCATGATCAGGGGTAAAATCAATACGAGACCGATTAACATCAGGGGGTTCAACATCAATGCTCATCTTCCGACAAGTATCAATATATTTTTCTACTTTGTCGGTGTTATTGCTACTGGCTGTAAGAAGTGCAGCCATATATTCTACAGGATAATTTGCTTTGAGGTATGCAGTTTGATAGGTCACATACGCATAAGCGGTGGAGTGAGATTTATTGAAACAATTAGACGCAACTAAACCATTGGCTAAAACAAAGTTATGATCTTTCTGGACTCCGATATCATAAACAGTTTGTTTTCCTAAAGATTGACGTTTGATGATTTTTACCATGATTTCTATTTGTCCTTGCTTCAGAGATGTTCCATGAAACGTCTCTACATGATTGGTTTTATTTTTATTGATTGTCTAGGATACAATCACTAGAAACAACTGTAAATTGTTCATCAGTAAAGATAGCACAAGATTGGCGATACTTGCTAAGAACAGGCATCTGTCTTTGCTTAAAATTGGTTAGTGCTTTTTCTGTTGCTTCAGGATACTGTTGTAACCAGTTTCGCTGTAAATACTCCTCTGTAAAACTCTTGGCTTCTAGAAGGAAAAAATCAATATCATAGTCTTGAATAAACTTGATTAAGACTTCTTTTCTAGGAGTATATTGAGCCATAATTAAAGCGATCGCTCGATCGCGCAATTCTAAATAATAACCCAAGTGATAAGGAATAGCGTATTCTTCTGCAATAAAAGTCGATCGCTGGGCAAACATGGGAATATAATTTGCTTCTGCACTGAGAGAGGCAATGAGACTATCAATGGGTTGCTTCTCTAAAAAATTATACACCGCGATCGCCTCAACAGGTCGATAATTGGTTACAGGAAATCTGTCTGACAAAACAGGATAGAAAATCAAGACTCCTACTAACAATAAACTTCCCATTCCTCGCCAGAGTTTTTGTAAGCGGTTTCCTTGTTTTTCCCGAAGATAACCAATGCCAGCATTGACTAAAATTGTAACAGTGATTCCCCCTGCAATAGCCATCACTATTCGACCACTATGATCGCTGTAGCGACTGGGTAGATGTAAGCGGAATAAAACCAGATGTGCTAGTATCCAACAAGTCAAACTTGCTAGTAAAACTTGTGCTAAGATTCCTGTCTGTTTCAGTTGTTTGAGTAAGGGAAACTTTTCAGGAAATCGAGAGACAATTGGTAAGAAGATTCCGAACCAAATTAAGGGAGGCATGAGGGCTGGAATTAAGCCACTGCGTTCAGCAAATAACCAGAAATAAATCGGGTTAGAAAAGAAAAAACTTGATCTTCCTTCTGGAGAAAATTCTGGTAAGATTAATGCTTCTTGGCGAGTAATGACAGGTTGAAACTCAGATGTTTCCATAGCATAAGGAAGCAAGACAAATAGACAAGTGAATCCTCCTAAAATACAGAGGAGATAAGTAGCGCGATCGCCGTTTTTTCTGCGCCAAACTGATAGTATAGAAAAAAACAGCACAAAAGCTGATACAATGACGTATTGTGGGTAAATAGTGCCTAATAGCGCGATCGCGCCTAGGATGCCAATAAAATTCCGTGAGAGAAAATAATAGAGAAACGCCAGAAACAAAGGATAGACAAGCGCCCTAGGGGTTGCAGAGGCTAAATCATCTTGAAACCAAAGACTCTGGTTAAGCAGCAACATCGCGCTAAAGCCAGCAAAGGGAACAGGAAAAATTTTCAGCGTCAGGAAGAAACCATAGCTAGTCAGGATAAGGGCTAAAACCAATGGTAACAGCTTATGGAACAGTAGAGGAGACATTCCGATCCAACTGGCGAAGCGATAGAGACTCCCATAGCCATTAGGGGTAACTGACTGGAAATAATTAGCAATCAAATCATTGGGAAATAAATCTGGATTAGAAAAGCGAAGCATCCAGAATAAATATTGTCTCGCATCATCTTGGATAATCGGTTGCGATGCAAAGGCTTTTGTCATTGCTTGTAAGCTATACAGACTAGAAAAAACAAGACTACAACCAAACCAAAAGAAGCGAGAATGTGTCAACTGACGAATCATTTTATTCGTTGTTTTCGTGAGCTTGAATTTTTTCATAAAGGCTATCAACAGTCTCTTCTACGAAGAGTTGTTCTTTAAGCTGAGAATAGTCGCCACTTCCTAAATTACAAATTGTCCAAAAACGACTCAACTTTGAGGAGTCTAAGTTTTTGATTAAAATACCAAAGGCTTCTTCAATGATTTGTTGGTCATTATTCAGGTTAATCTTCATCGTTTAATTCCTTGATCAGATTGATTGGGTTAATTGCTGAAATTTTTAGGGTTTTACAACGGTTGAGCAATCGTTTATCGCAGGTAACAAAATAGTCACTTTCAGAGGCTTCAAAACTAGCAACATGGAGAGCATCTATTGGTTTGATAGCTAGTCTTTCTAGTGCTTTAGCTCTTTGTCTAATCATTTCGTTTAGAGGCTGATAGATACTGGTTAAATTCAGATTTTTTTGAATCGCTTGTTGTACCAACGGAAAGGGGTTTTTGGAGACTTCATACTTTAATACCGATGAATTTACAGATTGTATTTGTTGTGTCTCTATTAAATTAATAATAATCAGGACTGCTTGCGTCTCTAAGTATATTGTAGCTTGAGTTTGATCGTCATAGGGACGATTATATGTACTCGTATCTAAATAAACTTTCATCGATTCATTTTTAGTATTTCCAAAAATAAAGAAGTAGCCAAACCCAACATCAATTTTAATCAATCGCGCTTTCCTCTAGTTCAGTAACCACACAAGCACCTGATAATAAAACTAACTGGTTGGTTTCAAAACGACGACACTCTTCTATCACGTTAGCTAAGACAGGGATGGTTCCAGTCTCTAGTTGTTGTTGAGCATTTTTAGTAGCTGGTTGATAGGATTGAAACCAGCCATTCTTAAGGAGATAGTCTGCATTAAACGCAGCTTGATCCAGTAACCAGAAAGTGATGTTATATGTGTTGATAAACTCAGCAACAACTTCAGGGTCAGGGCTATACTGGGCTGTAATTAAGTCTGATGTTCGCTGACGAAACTGTTGATAATATCCCCAATGATAGGGAATCGCATATTCAGCACCGACTAAAATTGATCGCTGTGCAAAAGTAGGAATATTATTTGCTTCTACTGAGAGGGAAGCGACTAAACTATCCTTTGGTTGTTGCTTCAGAAACTGGTAAAGTTCAGGAGTGTTTCCTTGCTTATAAGCTGTCGTGGGAAACCCTTCTAGTAACAGAGGATAACACAGTAACGGGATTCCTAAAAGGATGATAGTTGCTATGGGTAAGAAGGATTGAAAAAAGAGATTAGATTTATGTCTTTGACTGGCTTGAATGACAGCATCAATAAGAATGAGAATAACCAAGCCTGCAGTCAGACTAAAAATAATTCTAAAACTATGTCCTGTGTAGCGACTAGGAAGATGTAAACGGAATAATAAAACATGAGCAGCCGTAAACATGATTCCTGATGTTAATAACACTTGTGGAAACAAAATAATCTTTCTGCTAACTTGCTGAGCAAGGGGAAAAGTGCGAGGGAATAAGATCAAAATTGGAAGGAAGATTCCTAAAATATTAGTAACAGGAGTTAGGGCTGAAGCTAAACGTAATCCTGAGCGCCCTTTTAACCAAAACTTAGCAGGATCATCAGGGTAAAAAAACTGCGATCGACCACCTAGTAAAAACTCAGGAAGCTGTTTTGCTTGTTCAACAGTAATCACAGGTTTAAACTCATTTGTGCTGACAACAAAGGGAAGTAAAACAAGTGTAGCTATGCCCAAACCAACGAGACTTAAGAAACGCTTTTCGCGATCGGGACTTAACTGTAATTTTCCTGCGTTAAAAGTGAATAAACTAATGAAAAGGGTTACGGATGTAATCAGTAAGATTTGGGGATAAAATAAACCTTCAAGGGCGATCACGCATAAAGTAGCCCAGAAACGTCTCTTGAGAAAGAAGTAAATAAAAGCCAGAAATAAAGGATAAATAAAAGCCCTTTGTGTTCCCGAAACCACGGTTGAAGTAAAGCCTAAACTTTGCGCTAAAAGAATGGTACTGCTAAACGCAGCAGCGGGAATGGGAAGTAATTCTAAACAAGTCCCAAAACAGAAAATTGCGGTGATTAAATTAAGGATAACAGGGAGAAATTTATTCCAAAGTAAGGGGTCAATTCCCAACTGTGCAGGTAGCCAATAAACGAAGCGATATCCCCAAGGGGCCACCGATTGAAAATAGTCAGCAATTAAATCATTGGGAAATAAGTTTGGGTCAAGAAATCGACCCATCCAAAAGACGTGCTGACGCGCATCATCTTGGACGAGATAGTCACTTGTAAATGCTTCTTGTAGTCCGAATAAACTATAGGTTAAGGTAAGGGTTAAAGTGAGGATAAACCAGAAACGAACGAAGCGATGGTCTGTGAGGAAAAAATGCAGCGATCGAAGTTTCATTAATAGAATTAGTCACGCTTATGAACAAAAACTAATGTTAGCACGCGATCGCGCCTCTTAAAAAGGCTATCTGGAAATTCCGACATCATTCTGGTAAACTGGAAGTCTATCATGAATCTTCTCCCTCACCAGACCGTAATTAAATCTAAAAAAACACAATGACCACTCACTTTATTGAAGCCGAAATCGACCTTACTGAAAACCCTCTCACCTTACAAAAAGAAATTGAAACTGAATTAGAAAAACGCGGAAATCCCCTACGCTGGGCAATTACAAAAGTTGATTCTAATCAGAAAAAAGTGCAAATAGAAGCAATTGTTACTGAAAAATAGTGTCTCACCGTCCGTTTACAGTTGTCTTAATGATTCCCACAGGCATTGGTGCTAAAATTGGAGGCTATGCGGGAGATGCCTTACCTGTCGCAAGGGCGATGGCGCAGATCAGTGATCATTTAATTACCCATCCCAATGTCCTCAATGGTGCTCAGTTGTATTGGTCGCTACCCAATGTTTATTATGTAGAAGGGTATGGCTTAGATCAGTTTGCTGCGAATCGTTGGGGGTTGCGTCCAGTCCATCAAAACCGCATTGGTTTGATTTTAGACCAAGCCATTGAACCTGATTTAAAACTGCGCCACATCCAAGCAGCAGAAGCTGTCAAAGCAACTCTTGGCATTAAAATAACTAACTACTTAGTGACAGATAGCCCTTTAGGTGTACAATTGAAAACAGCGAAATCAGGAGCAAGTTGGGGGACAATCGCGCATCCTGATAGTGTATTGCGAGCAGCAGAAGCCTTAATTAAAAAAGGTAATGTGAACGCGATCGCAGTGGTAGCCCGTTTTCCCGATGACATGGATACAGTGACCCTTACTAACTATCGTCAAGGAAAGGGAGTTGATGGGTTAGCAGGTGCTGAAGCTATTATCTCCCATCTTATTGTCCGCCAATTTCAGATTCCTTGCGCTCACGCACCAGCGTTATCTCCCCTCCCCCCAGACCCCAATGTTTCTCCTCGCGCTGCTGCAGAAGAATTAGGCTATACCTTTCTTCCCTGCGTTTTAGTGGGATTATCTCGCGCTCCTCAATTTGTGTCCGTCGCCAACCCAACCCATGATTTAACCGCTAGCGATGTGGATGCGGTAATTATACCAGCCAATGCGGCTGGGGGAAGTGCGATTCTCAGTTTCAGTCAATCCCACGCCAAAATGATCGCCGTCGAGGAAAATGAGACTACAATGGAAGTTAGACCAGAATCGATCGGCATCAAAACGATTCGGGTGCGGTCGTATTTAGAGGCTTTGGGAGTCTTAGTTGCGTATCGGGGAGGAATTGATCCTGATGCGTTGCGGATGTCCATCTCTTCTTTATCTCCCTTGACTTGACTGAAAACTGGTAAACCAAGAATGACAAACCCAAACAACTTTGAATTTGAGCCTTTAACCCGTCCCCAAGTGTTAACCATTATGGGGATTACTGCTATTTTATTGCTAATTGTCGCCAAAGGATGGCAATATTTGGGGTCAGTCTCATTATTCCCCATTACCTTCAGTGTAGAGGCTTTTTTAATCGGTTTGGGAATTGCAGGATTCATTATCTTAACCAGTAGTGTGATTTATAAAGTTTGGCCAGGGTATCGTCGCAGCGCTCAATATTATCTAGAATTAGTATTAAAGCCGTTAGCAATTCCTGATATGCTGTGGTTAGGATTGTTACCTGGACTGAGCGAAGAACTTTTATTTCGTGGGGTAATGATTCCAGCGTTAGGCTCGGGAATGATTGCAGTTATTGTATCAAGTTTATTATTTGGAGTGCTTCACCTAAGCGGGATTCAGCAATGGCCCTATGGGTTATGGGCAACGATTGTTGGTTTGATTTTAGGGGGAATAATGATTACGACTGGGAATTTATTAATCCCGATCGTTGCTCATATTTTAACCAATTTTGTTTCGAGTTTAGTATGGAAATTGGAGAATTAGTTATTGGTTCATGGTTCTCTGTTAACTTACAGTAACTGGACTGACTAAGAACGAGGCACAAAAAACAAATGACTAAAAGAATTATTCAAACCGATCGAGCAGCTGCTCCCATTGGCCCCTATAACCAGGCGATCGCAGCCCAAGGAGAAATGATTTTTATCTCAGGACAAGTGGCCCTTGATGCGAACACAGGATCACTGGTCGGGGAAGGGGATGTGAGCGCTCAAACGAAGCAAGTAATGGCGAATGTGAAAGCTATTTTAACTGAAGCAGGAGTCGGTTGGGATAACGTGGTGAAAACAACCATTTATCTCACTGATTTAAGCGATTTCAGCACTGTTAATGAGATTTACGGCTCATACTTCAATTCGGAAACAGCACCCGCGAGAGCTTGTGTTGAAGTGTCTCGCTTACCCAAAGGAGCATTAGTGGAAATTGAATGTATCGCGATCGCTTCCTGAAAAGCGATCGCAAACTGTTAATCTTCGTGATCTTCAAACGGATCGCTTAATTCCGCAGATGGAGGACCAAAAGAGAGATAGAGGGAGTAACCCGTTACAGCTAAAACAAGTGCACCAATGCTAATACTAATCAGGGTTGCAGATTCCATAATGATTTTTAAAGGATAATGCCGATTCCTTTACAATTGTACACATTTTCTCGGCAAACTCCCAATTCTCTCTGATGTTAGTGGCAGTGGGGCGATCGCACGACAAAATTAAACCAATGAGTTGGTCAATAACCAACCCATTCTATGCTACTAGCGAGAGAGAAAGTGATTCCGATTAAGCGTTACTTCCCAATAATTTAAAGTTCCATAAAAAAACAATGAAATATTGGCGCGAAACCCTAGCTGTCGCCCAGCGTATTTTATTAGAATTAGGGCGACGAAAACGCAGTTTAATTTTTTGGGGCATTTTCCCCATTACCATTTTGTTACTCAATGGCATCATTATTGCAGAGCGAGCAAACTTATCCACAGCCGAAGCGTTTACCCAAGCAGCACCTGTCAGTTTAGTGGGTGCTGCTCTTTTCTTCAGTTGTTTAGGCGGAAGTGTCGCCACAGTGGTTGCAGAGCGGGAACAACACACCCTTAAACGGTTGTTTCTCTCTCCCTTAAGCGGAGTATCCTACTTTTTAGGCATTTTTGTTGCTCATGCTTGCATCGGAGTGGGTCAAGGTATTTTTGTGTATTTAGTCGCTGCATTTTTGGGCGTTCGCATTGAACAGTATTTGTTTTTGGGCTTATTAGTTATTTTGATGAGTATATGTGCGTATGTGGGGTTAGGATTTATCCTAGGGACACAATTAGCCCGTCGCACAGAAGATGTCAATGCGTTGGTGGCTGCGTTTGGTGTTCCTCTCCTCATTTTAGGGGGAACATTTCTCCCAGCCAGTTTATTCCCTGAGTCTTTGCTCAACTTAGCGCAGTTTAATCCCATTTATCATCAGAATGAGGCGTTATTGGGGCTGTGGGCGCAAGAAGAACCCTTTGAGGAGATATTGCCCCATTTTACTTTTTTAGGGGTGTTTACGCTGCTAATGTTGGGGGGAGGATGGCTATCTTATCAGGGAATGTTACAGCGAGAAAGGAGATTATAATTGGTGCTGAAAATCGAGGGGTTGTGTAAGCGTTATGGAGCGCGGGAAGTGTTGCAAAATCTCAGCTTCACCGCTTATCCGCAAGAAGTTTATGGGTTATTGGGGCCCAATGGCGCAGGAAAAACGACAACTATCAATATTTTATGTGATTTATTGGAGCGCGATCGCGGCACGATTGAATTTAAGCAGCAACCCATCTCAGAGAAAAGTAAATCTTTAATCGGCATTGCACCCCAAGAAAACTTACTCTATAAAAGCCTGTCTTGTCAAGAAAATCTCAACTTTTACGGTCAGTTATACGGGTTAAGCACTCAGCAACGGAAAGAGAGAATTCACTGGTGTTTAGAAGCGGTTAATTTGCGCGATCGAGCCAACAGTATTGTCTCAGATTTAAGCGGTGGAATGCAACGCCGACTAAATATTGCTGTTGCGCTGATTCATCAACCGCAATTACTCATTTTAGACGAACCAACCACAGGTTTAGACATTGAAACCCGCTATGAAATTTGGACATTAATTAAGCAACTCAGAGAGAGTGGAATGACCATTATGTTAACCACTCATCTTTTAGACGAAGCAGAAAAACTTTGTCAACGCATTGGCATTCTCAAAGCTGGTAAAATTATTGCTGAAGGAACATTAAACGAGTTAAAACAATTAATGCCAGCAGCAGAAATTATTACTATCAAAACCTCAGAAGAAGAGAAAGCAATGGCACGAGGAATCGAGTTAGGTTATCTTCCCAGAAGATATGGCGATGAATTAGCCTTTTGGCTGCCAGAATTACAAGATTTCCAAACCATTGTTGCTGAGTTTAAAGGGATTCCATTAGACTCTGTGACTCGTCAAGCAGTGAGTTTAGAACATATTTATTTAGAAATTATGCAGAATTATTAAACTAGATGATTCTAAAATGTTCCCTTGCGCGTAGCATCATAGCCAGAAAGTGTCAAAATTAACCAATCTCGTTTTTCAATTTCAGTTAACTTTAAATATTCTTCTAGGGTAAACTGATGAGTGATCAGATCGACGATTTGATAAAACTCTTCATCGCATTCTTTTTTAAAAGATTCAGGATGATGAAATAAATGTTTAATCCGTTGATCTGATAACCGAGAGAGAAATTTAATGGTTAGATAATACGGGGTTTTAATTTTACACAAATATTGATCGCGATCGCGGATTACATACCCTTCAATCTTTACCTCATTACTTAATTTTAAAACCCCTGCTAAAGTGTCCTGAAAATAATTAGGACGAGGAATATCTAGTTGGTTTCCTAGTTCATCTAATTCTTCTTCAGTGAAGCAATAACCCGATGTTTTTTCTCGACAACCAATTAAATAAATCCCATAATCTTTTGACGGGATGGGATGAGGATCGTCTGGGTGAATCACTTCAAATAGTAAGGTCTCATTCTTGTCTAAAAGATAACGAATCATTGAACCATAATGAGGTTGACTGATCTTTCTTCCCATCTCAACATGAACACCACTCAGCGACCCTGTGGTTGTATAAAGTAACCCTTCTTGGTAAGGATGTTTGGTAACCGCAATCAGAAAGCCATTGATTTTTTCAGAAGCAGTAATCACTTGATCTAGTGGCGGATAAGTGTTATTTTCGCCGTAATTAAATATCTTATCAAAGGGTCTTTGGACAATTTCACCCCCTAACCCTAACACTAACCCTCGCGCCATTAATAAGTAAGGATTGGTCTGCCATAAGTTACGATAAAATACTGTTGGGCTATAACTATAAATATTGAGATAGCCTTCCTCTTTTTTGCGAATGTTTTTGTCATTCAATCCTTCGAGTAAAGCATGATGAGGAGAATAAACATAATGAGAACAATCAATACTAGCAAGAGTCTGATTAGCGGTTAAAGCAACTAATTTTCCGCCGAATGCTTGACCCGCTTCTAATGCGGAAACAGGAGAATCAATGAGATTAGCATCTTTTCTTGTCGGGGGAATATGACCTCTAACTAACTGATATTGGTTGTCTCCTCTTTCAAATAAGATTTCATAAACCTGATCAGTATCATGGGGTAGATCGCGCTTAGAAAATCCTCGGATTAAGTCTTGTTTTGGGGTTAAATAAGGATCAAACCATTCAATGTCAGCATGGACATAAGCTGTGTTTTGATGGATGTAGTAGGGAGGAAGATTTTTGAGGAATGTTTTAATGGCTTGAATCTCGTTTTTATCACATTGGGTTAGAATTTCATGTAAGGTTTTTTGGGTCGTCAACGATCGCGGTTTACTTCCCTCTTCTAACCCTCGCAACAGATTAAAGTCATGATTCCCCATGACACAATAATGACCAGAAGCAACAGCATTGATTACCTGTTTTAGCACTCCCAGAGAATCATAACCGCGATCGACCAAATCTCCCAAAAATAAAACCTTCCGTTGTGGATTTTCTGAATGAATCAGTTTCTCTTCACACCATTGATATCCTATGGAAACTAAGAGTTGGTCTAACTCATTTTTCATGCCATGAACATCGCCAATAACATCTAATTGAAACTGATTAGGAATTTGATGGGGATTAATGGTAATCTCAAACTCATCGCTGGTGAGATAAGGGTAACGAGATGCTTTTTGCTGTTTCTGGATTTGTTTATCTAAAACCTCTGTGGGAACTGCTTTTTTGCGCGATCGATTGCGTTGGTGTAAGATGTCTTCACTGACATCAAAAATTAAGACCCAATAGGGAGAATTCGTTTTTTCTGCAATTTTAATCAAATCTCCCCGTGTGCGATCGTTTAACATAGTCGCATCAATAAACGTGGTTAAACCGTCTCGCAGTCTGGTTTGGGTAATCTCTTCAATGACTTGAAAAATTAGGCGATCGTCCACAGGTTGCGGAGTGATTCCTTCTCGGGTTGGTCGAGACCCAAAAAATTGCTCTCTGAGGGTATCAGAGGAGAGAATGAGGGAAGAATGGTAGTCTTTGGCAATCTGTTGACACAGGGTTGATTTTCCTGATCCAGAGGGTCCAGATAGAATAACTAGACTGCCGACTTTAATCTTAACTTTCATGGTTATTCACAAAATTAGCGGGGTCTTGATCTCGTCGATGTCTGACAGGAATCGCCATTCCTTGTTCTGAACCAGCTAAACTGGCAGTGTCTTCTAAAGCCTGTCTTAGCCGTTTTCCCGCATAAATGGACATATCCCGAGGAATACTAATGCGATCGCGCAAATATCTTAATGCTGCTGCGGAATGCTTAGGGGGAGGACAATCTTCTCCAGTGATGAGATTAGTTAAAGCGCAACGCAGTGCTTCCGCAAATAACTCATCGTCCGCAGGATTTACCTGAATCAGATTTTCTCGGTGTTTCAAAACGCGAAATAAAGCGGTTTGGCTAGAGGTTTCAGGTTCAGGATACATCACATCAGGTAATCCTAACCAAGGGCCATGATCCACCCGTTTCTGATTGATAGCGGTTTGGGGTTCATTGTTAGGGTAACAGCCACCCATTTGCGGGGGTAAGTCATGGACATGGGTATGAAAATCGCTTTGGGTTCCTCGATAGGTGGAACGCTTCTCCATCCCATTAAACCACGCGCAAAGACGGGGGTTTTCTTCTCTGAGGGAATACCCTTTGTAGTAGTACAGACTGGCGTTCATGCGTTCGAGAAAGGGCGTAAAAATAACATCCACCATGCTAAAGTCTTCGAGGAAATAATCCCCTGTTGTCTGGGATAAAGCCTGTTCCACTTCTGCGATAACATTGACATATTGCTGGCGATTGCGTTTTTCTTCTCTCCCGAAGAGCGATCGACTACATAGCCAAGTACACCAAGCGCGAAATAACCGCCGTTCTAAGCGCCTTAACTCAATTACCTGGGAATCATAGATGCTGCTTCCTAAAACGCCAAAAGTCTGTTCAAGGTTGGTTAAAATATCATCGCTTTCGGTGAAGAGGCGATCGTCTATCCTCAAAGCAGGTAACATCCCAGAGGGAACAATCTGTTTATACCAAGGTTCTTTATCCCCATAGCAAAACATGGTCACTTTCTCGATGCGATAGGGGACTTTTTTTTCTTCCAACCACAACCACACTTTTTGACAGTAAGGACACCAAGCATGATGATCGCGATATAGCGTGACTCTAACATCATCTTCACTGTTTCCAAAGAGACGCAAGCGCGATTGGGGGTTTGTGGACCCGTTGACGCGATCGAGTTCAAAGTTGGTATGGTTGCTAAGTTCTTCCCAAGTTAATGCTTTCATTGGTTATTAGTGATTAGTGATTGATGGCTCACTGGTAACACCAGCCGATATATTTAAACTTAGCTCACTCGAAGAAGCCGGAACGCTCAGCGATCGCGATCGGTTGACCATCAGCTTAATGATTAATTGTTTGGCTGGTAACTTGTGACTAATAACTGTTAAAATTAAGGGTCTGTGGATTTTCATCAAAAAGCTCAATCAAGAAAGTAAACTTATATGTCTAGATATCGAGGTCCTCGTCTGCGAATTACGCGACGCTTGGGGGACTTACCCGGTTTAACTCGTAAAAGCCCTCGGAAAGCGTATCCCCCCGGTCAACATGGTCAAGCGCGACGCAAGCGCTCGGAATATGCCATTCGCTTGGAAGAAAAACAAAAACTGCGCTACAACTATGGTGTCACAGAAAAGCAGTTGATGAGCTATATGAAAAAAGCTCGTCGCGCTACTGGTTCAACAGGAACTGCTCTGTTAGAATACTTGGAAATGCGCTTGGATAATACGGTTTTCCGCATGGGGATGGCAGGAACAATTCCAGCAGCCCGTCAACTGGTTAATCATGGTCATATCTTGATTAACGGACGGGTAATGGATATTGCTAGCTATCAATGTCGTCCAGGAGATGTGATTGCTGTACGTAATCGCGATCGCTCTCGACAACTGGTAGAACGGAATATGGAATATCCAGGCTTAGCCAACCTTCCCAGCCATCTTGAGTTTGACAAAAACACCTATACAGGTAAAGTCAATGGCGTGATTGAACGGGAATGGGTCGCTTTGGAGATCAATGAACTGCTTGTGGTTGAGTATTATTCCCGAAAAGTTTAAACTTAGTTCCCTGTCCCCAATGTTTGGGGACAAGGTTTGAAACAGAACATTGATGATTAGGAATCTAAAACCATGATGGAATCTATTTTATCTCTCCTCGGAAGACGACCCAAAGACTATCAAGCAAACGTAGAGATTTATACTTGGCAAACCTGTCCCTATTGTATTCGGGCAAAAATGCTCCTTGGTTGGAAAGGGGTTAAGTTTACTGAGTACAAAATCGATGGCGACGAAGAAGCCAGAAAGCGCATGGCCGAACGTGCCAACGGTCGTCGCAGTGTCCCTGAAATTTTTATGAATGATCAGCACATTGGGGGTTGTGATGAACTTTATGCCCTTGATAAAAGCGGAGAACTAGATAGACGGTTAATGGAATCAGCTAATGCTGCTGGATAAAGACTCTTATCAGCAACATTGTTATTGGATGGAATACGCTCTCAAACTGGCTGAGGAGGCAGGAAATGCAGGAGAAATTCCAGTGGGTGCAGTGTTGGTGGATGAGCAAGGACTCATCAGAGGAGAGGGGAATAACCGAAAAGAACGCGATCGCGATCCCACTGCTCATGCTGAAATAATTGCCATTCGTGCTGCTGCTAAACACAAATTAGATTGGTCTCTGAATGATCTGACCCTTTATGTTACGTTAGAACCCTGTCCGATGTGTAGTGGGGCTATTATTCAAGGACGGGTTGGAACATTGGTTTATGGCGCAGATGACCCGAAAACAGGGGCAATACGGAGTGTTTTAAACCTTCCTGATAGTGCAGCATCTCATCATCGGTTAACGGTCATTGGTGGCATTTTACACCGCACTTGTCGCCAACAGCTACGAGATTGGTTCGATCGATCTTTAAGGCAATCAGTCAGCAGTTAGACCCATCCTGTTCAAAGTCTTCCACCATTCAAGTATCATCAGATCGAGGTACTTTTGATATCCTTCATCTAGTTGATGGCAACTTCCAACCTCTGATGCGAAGATCAAATTGTAGATTTTCTTATGTGGAGGTTAATTCCATGTTCAATCGTTTTTTAGCTTTAACAACTGTTGTTGGTGCTACGACCCTATTTGCGCCAGCAGCATCCGCAAGTCTCAACGAAGGTGCATTAGTGGCTCAAGCCAGCAACCGTTATCTTACCACAACCAGCACTCAACTAGAAACCCTTTATCTCAACAGTGACAAGCGTTATTCCTATAACTTGAAAGTCACTAGAGGCGGTCGTTTTGGCGGTCTTAATATCCCTGCGGGTTCGACTATTCGCGGACAATATGTTCCCGCAGAAGGAGGGTTGAGATATGTAGCGGATTCCGTTATTGTCAATGGACGTGCTTACAATCTTAACGCTCGTTCTGGAGTCCTCGAAACCTTGAAAGACCCCCGTGACACAGAAAGCGGTTCTGTCGCCGAAGACGCTGGGATTGGTGCGGGTGCTGGTCTCGTCCTTGGTGAAATCTTCGGCGATGCTGGTATCGGAGAAATCGTCGGTGGTGCTGCTGCTGGCGCTGCGGTTGGTAATTTAACGGCTGATCAGGTCGTTGTCATTGAACCCGACCAACCGATTAACCTCTACGACTAACGCTGTTTTGCCAGCTTTTTGGACATTTTCCGCAAACGAATCGACTCAGGGGTTACTTCTACCAACTCATCAGAACTGATGTATTCTAAGGCTCGTTCGAGGGTCATTTCTGTGGGGGATTGTAACTGCACTAACTCATCGCCAGTAGCCGATCGCATATTGGTCAGTTGCTTTGCCTTACAGACATTCAGTTCTAAATCTTGAGGACGGTTATTTTCTCCCACAATCATTCCTTTATAGACTTTGGTTCCGGGGGTGATAAAGAAGACCCCGCGATCTTCAGCGTTTTTCAAGGCGTAGAAAGTGGCTGTTCCTTCTTCAAAGGCAATTAGCACCCCATTGCGACGAGTTTCTAAGTTGCCTACTTTCGGGCGATAATCCAGGAAACTGTGGTTCATTAATCCTTCTCCCCTTGTTAAACGGAGAAACTCGCTGCGGAAACCAATTAAACCCCGTGCAGGAATCCCAAACTCAGCTTGAGTCCGATTCCCCTCAGTGGCTTGCATATTCTGCATTTCTCCTCTTCTTTGTCCAAGACGTTCAATACAGCCACCGACAGCATCTTCAGGAACATCTAAGATTAAGTATTCATAAGGTTCACAGGTTTGTCCGTTGACTTCACGGAAGATTACTTGTGGCTGAGAAACTTGGAACTCATAGCCTTCGCGACGCATATTTTCAATGAGAATCCCTAAATGGAGTTCTCCCCGTCCTGAAACCAGAAACTTGTCGGGAGAGTCGCTTTCTTCCACTCTCAGGGCGACATTAGTTTCTAACTCTTTGTAAAGGCGATCGCGTACTTGTCGCGAGGTGACAAATTTTCCTTCTTGACCCGCGAAGGGAGAATCATTAATCGAGAAGGTCATCTGTAAGGTTGGTTCATCCACTTTGATTAAGGGTAGCGGTTGGGGTTCATTGGGACAAGTAATGGTTTCGCCAATATTAGCATCGCTAAAGCCAGCCACCGCAACAATATTACCCGCGCTTGCTTGTTCAATCTCGATGCGCTGCAAGCCTTCAAACCCCATCAACTTAGAAACCTTGGTTTTCACCAGTTGGCCGTCTTCTTTGGTTAATGCTGCTTCTTGACCTGCTCGAATCACCCCATTATGGACGCGACCGATGACGATGCGACCTAAATATTCAGAATAATCTAACGTCGTTACTTGTAACTGAAGCGGTCTAGTGGAATCGCCTGCTGGTGGGGGAACATGGTCTAAAATGGCTTCAAACAGGGGCTGCATATCGACTCCTTCATCATCAATGCTTGCTTTGGCAAAGCCACTCAAACCAGACGCATAGAGGGTGACAAAATCGCATTGATCGTCATCTGCACCTAAATCCACGAATAAGTCAAAGACCTTATCCACAGCGATGTCAGGGTCAACATTAGGGCGATCGATCTTATTAACAACTACGATCGGGCGCAGTCCTTTTTCTAGTGCTTTTTTTAACACAAAGCGGGTTTGTGGCATCGGTCCTTCATTCGCATCCACAATGAGAACACAGCCATCAACCATTCCTAAAACTCGTTCTACTTCTCCCCCGAAGTCCGCGTGACCTGGTGTATCAATAATATTGATCAGCGTATCTTTGTAGCGTAGGGCTGTATTTTTGGAAAGAATCGTAATACCCCGTTCCCGTTCTATGGCGTTGGAGTCCATAACGCAGGTTGGAACTTCTTCTCCTTCCCGAAAAACACCAGACTGTTGGAGGAGGGCATCGACAAGGGTGGTTTTACCGTGGTCAACGTGAGCGATAATGGCAACGTTGCGAATAGAAAGGGTCATGGGACTATTGGGAATCATCTAAACATTTATTCATGATTCTACCTTAATATTGGTCGTTGTTGTGCAGATAGATATTTCATGGAACGTCTCTACATCATCAGATGATTGGGGTCGTGCTGCGATCGCGCTTCAGATTTGTCTCAAAGACCCCGATCGTAATAGACTCTAGCTTGAGAGTATTGTTGAGATTAGAAATATGAAAATTTTATTTGTTGCTGCCGAAGCTGCACCCATTGCAAAAGTTGGCGGAATGGGAGACGTTGTGGGAACACTCACGCCAATTCTGCGTAAACTAGGGCATGATGTGAGAATTATTATGCCTTATTATGGCTTTCTCCCCGATAAATTAGAGATTCCTGAAAAACCAGTCTGGCAGGGAAGCGCCCTGTTTCAGATGTTTGATATCTTTGAGACCGTGCTTCCGAATACAGATGTTCCCCTCTATCTGTTTGGACACGCTGCGTTTTCTCCCCGTCGCATTTATCTGGGGGATGATGAACCTTGGCGCTTTACCTTTTTTGCCAATGGAGCCGCACAATTTGCATTAAATTATTGGCAGCCTGAAATCATGCACTGTCATGATTGGCACACAGGGATGATTCCTGTTTGGATGCACAAAACCCCTGAGATTAAAACAGTTTTTACGATTCATAATTTAGCTTATCAGGGACCTGCGCGATCGCAGTTGGAAGAGATTGCTTGGTGTCCGCCTTATATGCAGGAAGTTAATGTCATGGCGGGGGCAATTCAGTTTGCTGATTGTGTGAATACGGTCTCTCCCACTTATGCGAAACAAATCCAAACCCCTGAATATGGAGAAGGATTAGACAGTCTTCTTGCCCTGAAAAAAGATAAGATTGTGGGGATTGTCAACGGCATCGATCCAGAAAGTTATAACCCTGCAACAGATACGAATTTAGACCAACCGTTTTCTATTGAAACCCTTGAGCAAAGAGTAGAAAATAAGATCGCCTTACAAGAACAAGTTAACTTAGAAGTCAATCGGGGGGCGTTTCTGGTGAGTATGGTTTCCCGCTTAGTGGAACAAAAGGGATTAGATTTGATTCTCCCAATTATCGATCAATATCTCAACTACACTGGGGATCAGTTGCTCATTCTCGGCACTGGAGAAGAACGCTATGAGACCCAACTGCGAGAGTTAGCAGACCGTCATGTGGGACGGATGTCTGTGCAGCTTCTCTACAATGATGGACTTTCACGGCGCATTTATGGGGGAAGTGATGCGTTTTTAATGCCTTCGCGGTTTGAACCCTGTGGAATCAGTCAGATGATGGCAATGCGCTATGGTTGTGTCCCAATTGTCCGCCACACAGGAGGATTAGTGGATACGGTTTCTCATCATAACCCGATCGAGCAGACGGGAACAGGGTTCTGCTTTAATATCTATGACCCGTTAGACTTATACACAGCCTTAATCCGAGCTTCTGAAAGTTATTTGTATCGGGATAGTTGGCGCTCACTACAGAAACGTTGCATGATGCAAGACTTGAGTTGGCAGCGATCGGCGCAAAAATATGTTCAACTGTATGCAGACCTTCTCACCCCTGTCGAAAAAGCCCCCTCAATCTCATAATTCTAGGGAGCTACTCTGATGGTGGGCATTGCCCACCCGACTAAGGTAGTGCCAGTTAATCAAGATTAAAGTTGTTGTAAGGTGTAGCCTTGCGCTTGAATTTGACTGACTAATCCTTGATTCCCAACAATATGGGCTGCTCCCACAACAATCAAAGGAATCTCATCTTCTCTCAATAATCCTGTAATTTCAGGAATCCAATTTTGATTGCGTTGGATAATTAGCGCTTGATAAAGTTCGGGAAACTCTTCTTTAATCGGGGTCAGGAGGACTGTTTCTAGACTTGCTATGTCGCCTTTTTTCCATCTAGCAACTGTTTGATCAACTGCTTGAATATTCCTTTGTGGATCAGCGATCGCGCGACGGAGAAAAGCAATTTGTTCTTCTGTAGAAAGCTCATCAAAAAACTGGAATTGTTCGAGGGGTGTTTCTAATCCTATGTAGGGAAGATTGGCTTCTTGTGCTTGTTGGAAAAAGTAAAAATCAATGCCATAAGTTGGTTGATAGCCAGCTTTCTGCAATAATCCTATCGTGATGGTTTGCGTCGCCAACCAAGGCTTCATTTGATTAATGATACCCATTGGTATTCCTAAACTTCCTGCAACGGTTTGAAGTTGGTTATAGGTTTCGGTGGGTAAGGTTTGTTTTAAGGTTGTTCCGTCTTGATATAATCCTAGTTGAATTAAAGATTCTGACTGAACCAAAACTTCATCAAGATTTGTTTCAAATACCACTAAATCTGCTTGGGTTAGGCTTTGGTTAAATGCAGGGGCTAAGGGATAATCTTCTGCTTTCATCACATGAATCGAGCCAACGAGATAGCCTTCTAATTCTCCATTTTTTTGAATCTGCCAAACTGCTGATTTTTCTTGGGTTTCTGGTTTGGTTTTAGCATTAATCTCTAAGTTAGAGACACCTAACCCAAAGGTTAAGAATAGTCCGATAAAAAAGATGACTCGTTTTTGCATGGGATTCCTGCTTGGATTGGGTTGTGCGATCGCGCCCAGTCTAATTTTTGGGTTCTGTTTTTTCATAATAAAGGTCTCTGGTCTCTGTCCGTCAAAAGTATGATGCGCCCAAGCAGCAGGGGTAATGAGAAATGGTGTAATTAAGGTTAAGGTGAGTGCAGTTTTATAGGCAATTTGCTGTCGGTTGATGCGTTGAGTTAACTTCATGAGGGTATATAGCGCTACAGGTTTTTTTAGGACATTCTGGAGAATAGTAGCGACCGAGACGGTCGCACTCCC
>CAYXDG010000038.1:6108-33399 GCA_964463655.1 uncultured Dactylococcopsis sp. | reverse complement strand
CGGGGAGAGGATAGTCTGGAGGAAGTTTTTCCCATTTTACATTCAGGGGCGCGATGTCGCGCTGCGACTGACCTTCGGGCATCGATCGAGTCATAAGAGCTAACAGTGAAGAGAATGATTAATTCAATATTATCTTGTTATAGCGCTACAAAATCAGGTTAGGACGTTCTTAAAAAGACTAGCGACCGAGACGGTCGCACTCCCACCGTTCGGGAAATGTCCTAATATAAGCACGGTGCGCTATATTTGTTAACTCATTACTGATCATGGCTTTTGCTTCTTAAATAGACTTAAATCTATGATAAAAATTATAATCATAGTATTGCACAGAATTTAAAAGAGGATTATGATTCTTAATAATCTGATCAAAACCAGATGGCAAGACTGATTAAAGGGGTTAACCCTCCCTTTTTTTAGTCAAAGGTTTATCTTTAATTCATTTTAATCAGGTAACTGTTTCCAATGTTCCCAAGATTATCAAACATTACACATTAAGAGGTAACCCACATGACCCAGCAAGCCAACAAGCTCGTCATTGTCACAGAAAAGTTACTGCTGAACAAAATTGCCAAGATCATCAGCGAAGCCGGGGCTACTGGTTATACCGTGGTGGCTGCTGGCGGTCAAGGCAGTCGCAACGTGCGATCATCAGGACAGCCCACTGTTGGTGACGTTTACGCGAATATAAAAATCGAGGTACTCACTCCCGATCGGGATATGGCTGTGAAAATTTCGGATGAAGTCGCAATGAAGTTTTTCGACGATTATTCGGGCATTGCCTATATCTGTGACGCGGAGGTACTGCACGCGCATATGTTCTGACTCAAAACATAAAAAAGTGATGATAATTTTTGCCATAGCAGAGGGCAAGCGCTCGCCACTGCCACCGACATTCGATCAGCATGGAAATTAGACAATGAACAAGTTTGACCCAACCAAACTGCAAAACAAATTTGACAATATTCAGGAAGGCTGGGCGGTACAGATATATGGTGGCGATCGCCGTCTGATCTGTGTTCTAGAGTCGTCTCACGCTTGGAGTTTTTTGTTGGGTTGTGGGTTCGGTCTCTTACTGACAGTGGGGTGGTTTAACCTCACCAGTGACAGTCTGTCCACAACTTATGAGCCATCAGCAACTCCCTCTCAAATGTGGATTGATTAGCTCAGCCATTGCTAGAAGAATGGTGCGAACTAGGATTCAAGGCTACCCTTGCCTGCTGTCGAGACTTTTAAGACATAACTCATAAAATTTTCTCAAGGAGGAATTACAAAGTGGAATTTTTATCAGATTTTTTGACGCGCTTCGGGGATAAGCTGCAGTCCCCGACACTCGGATTTCTCATTGGTGGTATGGTTATTGCTGCCCTCAATAGCCGACTACAAATTCCAGATGCAATTTATAAATTCATCGTGTTCATGCTGCTCATCAAAGTCGGACTGAGTGGCGGGATTGCGATCCGTAATGCCAATCTCGCGCAGATGCTTTTACCCGCATTGTTCGCTGCCATAATCGGAATCGCGGTCGTGTTCATCGCACAGAATACTCTGGCCAGGCTGCCGAAAGTCAAAATGGTGGATGCCCTTGCTACTGGGGGCTTGTTCGGGGCGGTGAGTGGCTCTACCCTTGCTGCTGGCATAACAATGCTGGAATCAGAAGGGATGCAATACGAAGCCTGGGCAGCGGCTCTTTATCCCTTTATGGACATCCCAGCCCTAGTAACTGCGATCGTCTTAGCCAGCATTTATACAGGCAAGCAGCGCGATACCGTAGCCGAAGATATTGCCCAGCAGGAGCATCTCAGCAAGCAAGCCGTTACTGTAGGGGAGCATCCCAATCAGCAGCAGTATCCCGCCACCAGACAGGAATATCTCAGCCAGCAGCGCATTACTGCAGGCGGGTATCCCAGCGAAGAGGGGATTAAGCGAGTTGAGATTTGGCCGATTGTTAAGGAAAGCCTTCAAGGTTCGGCTTTATCAGCCCTGCTGCTCGGTCTCGCTCTGGGCATCCTCACCCGTCCAGAAAGTGTCTATGAGAGTTTCTTTAGTCCCCTCTTCCGTGGTCAGCTTTCCATCCTAATGTTGATTATGGGTATGGAGGCTTGGTCAAGAATTGGTGAGCTACGGAAAGTGGCTCAGTGGTACGCCGTATATGCTGTGGTTGCGCCTCTCTTACATGGTCTCATTGGCTTTGGTCTCGGTATGGTCGCCCACGTTACCACAGGATTCAGCCCTGGCGGGGTTGTACTCTTGGCTGTTATCGCCAGTTCTAGTTCAGACATTTCAGGACCGCCCACTTTACGAGCCGGGATTCCCAAGGCTAATCCCTCGGCTTATATTGGCGCGTCCACAGCTGTCGGTACCCCCATCGCCCTTGCGATCGGAATACCTTTCTACATCGGACTTGCTGAAGCGCTGATGGGTGGCTGATCTTTAAAAGTCAGGTTACAGTTGATCCCCCCCTTCGACAAGTTCAGTGTTCCACTTGTCGAAATGCTCAGGGTAACACCTTCGCCCCCCAAAATATCGGGGGGTTGGGGGATTGGATCATAGGATTAAGTTGTTTGGTTGCTGTCTAGTAGTTCACTGAAACCCAAGCTAACCTTGATTAGGATAAAATATGAACCCAATCCTCTCATCTTTCTGAGGGATTGAAACAATCATTCATTGTAAATGTCGCGCCGAACGCCCAAACTCTCCTATCATCAAGGAACATTATTGTTACATCCTCCCCCACGCGGAAAAAGTTGGATTGATTTTGCGACTTGGGACGATCGCGTGGAAAAGTTTCGCATCCCAGCCATTTATTATCGTCCTTTAGTGGAAACTTTACAAGGGGAAGACATTAGCTTTCTTGATGAAGCCAAAGAGTTTCAAACTTTAACCCTTAACTCTCGGTTTGAAATGACTCCCTATCCTCATCAAGCAGAGGCGTTACAAGGGTGGCAAAAAGCCAGAAGAAAGGGAGTTGTTGTTTTACCTACGGCTGCGGGAAAAACCTACTTGGCGCAGTTGGCGATGGAAGCAACTCCCTGCAGCACTTTGATTGTTGTTCCCACACTGGATTTAATGCACCAATGGTATGCTCAATTAGAAGCAGCGTTTCCTGATGTGGCGTTAGGCTTATTAGGAGGAGGAGCGCACGATCGCACCGATATTCTGGTCGCCACTTACAACAGTGCAGCAATCCACGCAGAAGCGTTAGGCAATCGCTATGCTCTCTTAATTTTTGATGAATGTCACCATTTACCAACTGATTTTTATCGGGTGATTGCTGAGTATGCGATCGCCCCTTATCGCCTAGGATTAACCGCAACCCCAGAGCGCTCGGATGGAAATGAACGAGATTTAGAAGCCTTAATTGGTGCAATTGTCTATCGAAAAAGTGCTAAAGATTTGTCTGGAGATGCGCTAGCCAGTTATAAAACTGTTGAAATTAAAGTTAAATTATCTCCCAAAGAAAAAGAACTTTATCAAACCGCGATCGCCACTCGTAATCAATTTCTCAAACAAAAACGCATCTCTTTAAGCAGTTTACAAGGTTGGCAATTATTTGTCAAAGAAAGTGCGCGATCGCAGGAAGGAAGACGAGCCATGTTAGCTCATCGTCAAGCTAAAGATATTGCATTAGGAACAGAAAGCAAACTGCGTGTTTTAACTGAATTAATCACCCAACATTCCCCTGAGCGCATTTTAATTTTTACCAATGATAATGCTACAGTTTATCGCATTTCTCAAGACTTTTTAATCCCAGCTATTACCCATCAAACCCCAGTCAAAGAACGCCATCAGATTCTCCAAAAATTCAAAGCAGGGGATTATAATGCCCTTGTTGCGTCTCATGTCCTTAATGAAGGGGTGGATGTTCCTGATGCGAGAATTGCCATTATTTTATCAGGAACAAGTTCAGCACGGGAGTACATTCAAAGATTAGGTCGGGTGTTAAGAAAAGGGAAAACGAAAGATAAACAAGCCATCTTATATGAAGTCATTGCTGAAGAAACCAGCGAAGAAAGAACCTCTGAACGCAGACGCGGTGAAACCAGTAAAAAAGGCGGTCAAGTAGAAACGTTTCCCTCTCGGAAAAAGGATGTTTCTTCTGTTCCCAAAGCAGCCGAAAAAGGGGGAGACTATTCCGTCAATCCTGAATAAATAATGTAGCCAAAATGAAGCCCCCAACCCCCAATACTCATTGTTCCCATAGTGCCAACTGTTCAAACAAATAACAAATATTAACTAACGATCGATAAACCTTCCACGACAACCGAAGGGGTTTTATAAGAGCCATTGTCTTGTAAATCTTCTCCCAATGCGATTAAATGATGATTCAAAGCGGTGTAAATATTCCCTGCGACCATTGTATCTTTAACTCGCCCAATGATTTCTCCCTTTTGAATACGATAGCCGAGTTCAATATTTGCTGAAAAGTCTCCAGAAAGATCAGCGTCTTCTCCTAAGAGTTGATCAATGACTAATCCCTCATCTAATTGCGCGATTAAATCCTTTAGTTCTCCCTTGCCAGGTGCTACCATTAAATTAATTAAACTGGGTGTGGGATAACGTCCTAAGTTGGGGCGAAACCCGTTTCCTGTGCTACCTGTTCCTAAAATTCGCCCGATCGCGCGATCGCTGTAAAATGCTTCAATTTGTCCCCTATTAATCAAGGTTAATTGCTGGCTGGGTGTTCCCTCATCATCAAACGGACAGCGCTCAGGATTCTGTGTTGGGTCTTGCCATAACATGATCTGATTAGACATCACTTTCTCTCCCATTCGCTCAGCCCAAGGAGATGACCCTTCCCAGACTCGTTTCCCATTTAATGAGGAAATCACCGTTTCCCAGAATAACGGGGCTGATTTGGGGGTAAAAATGATGGGTACGCTCTTTTGGGGTGGGGAAATGGTTCTTTGCGCCCATTGGATTCCTTGACAAATTCGGCTTTTTATGGGATGCAAATTAAGGCAATCGGAAGATTCTAAGCCATCCGTAATCCCCATAAAATCTTCCCCTCGCACCCATTCCACCTGAAAAAAAGCACTCAAACTGATGTCAGTGTATTGACAATCTGTTCCTTTTGTGTTAAGTAAGCGGGTGGTATGCTGTTCACAGTCGAGTTCTCCGCTACAAATCACACTCCTGTTAAAATCACGGAAGTGGGCGATCGCGCTTTGACCGATTTCAATCAGGCGATCGGGGTCGATTATTGTGCCTTGTATCGGATAGACTTGGTGATGATGGGGGGTTAACTCAATGTCTTCTGGTGGGTTAAACTGACAGAGGGAAAGGGCGCGATCGACCAACTGCTGAGGATCAACCTCGCCATAAGCTACAGCGACACCAGGGGAATGATTTTGCCACACTCGCAGGGCGATCGCATCTGATTCATTGGTTTCTAGCTGTTTCAAGCGATTGGCTTCAAAATAGACAGGATGATCTTGAGATAGCACTTGATAGACTTCAGCCTCTTCTGCACCAGACTTTTTGGCTAATGCTATAATTTCTTCTGGGTTGATCATGCTAATAACCAAAATCCTGCAAACGCTTCTGAATCGGAGTTGCTTTGAATCGCTAAAAAATGAACACCTTTTGCTTGTTCCTTCGTCGCTTGAAATCCTTTTGCTTCCTTGAGAGTATCAGGATTGGTAATATCAGCGAGAATCCAACATTCACTGCTTCCTGTTTGCAGAATTAACCGAGGTAAACTTCCTTGTTGGAGTTGAATTTGAGATAGTTCGATTCCAGACATCCAACCTGCAAAGGGCATCGCACGGGGTGAAAAAATAATCAAACCGGGAATTTTTGTCTCTGGGTTTAAGTTAAACAAAGACAGGGGAAACCCTTCGCCAAAACTAATTTCCCATTCATCCATCTCTCGGAAAGCAGATACCTCAAGGCTAACAAACGCCCACTTATCCCCCTTATCCCCACGAATCGCATCAGGAAGAATCGCAGCATTTTCCGCAGGGTATTGGACAGAAGTGTTACTCACCGCCGTTTCATCATAGCCTTCCTGTTGCGGATAAACAGTTTCGAGACGTTCTTGAATCCATTTTTGCAACGCATAGGTACGCCGACTGGGAAGAGGAGTCACTCCGATATCCTCGCAAGCCTTTGTAATCATATTATTCATTTGGCGACGGAAAAAGCGAATTTTTTTGGGAGTTTTCCCAGATTCCGTCATGGCTTCCTGTAGCGTTTCTTTGAGGAAAATCGAGTTGACGTTTTGCGCCGAACAAAACTTGTGATAGCGAAATAGGTTGTCTTCTGTGGTCTTCACATCGAGGGGACTGTCACAGATTAAAACTTCCCACACCTTTTTATTGTTTTCATCTCGAATTGGACGAGAGTAGAAATCAAGTTCCCAAATCGTTTCCATAAGTTAGACTCTTTTTGATGATTCACCCCTCTTAGCACAGTAGCAAGTTTTGGACACTTTTGGAAAGCAGTAATTAGTGAGCGATAATTAACTACGAGTCTTCTTTGCTGGCCAGACGAATGCGACCGTCAGTGGAGGTATGATAGACCCAAGTTTGATCCTGATAGGAAAGGGTAATGCGCCATCCGGGAACTAACGCTTGGGTACAAAACTCTCCCGGTTTTTCAATGCCAAGACAACCATCAGACCAAGTTGTTCGCTCTGCGGTAATTTTATCAAAAGCTGCGACGGGTAATTGCGATCGCTGGGCTGCATCTTCTAAAACAGCGCTGATCACCGATCCAACCTTGGTTTCGACTGCTGCTTGGACTTGTGCGATCGCGCTGGGAGAGGATTCTGTTGATTTAAATTTCATCTCATTAATGCCAAAAGAAAGCAAGCCAACAATAATCACAAGAGAAAAAAGGGAACGATGTTTCTGAATCATGAAGGCGCAAGTCTCTTCTCAATCTGGCTCTCTGCATTTGTCATGATAACATTTCATGCTTCCCACCAAAGGAAAAAAGTTATCTTTGGCTTTGCACTTGCTCTCTTATTTTTTGGTAAACTATTTTAACCCAAAGCCCCGTTAATGTAACGTTAAATTAAGATTATTTTATTTTTCTTAGATAAAAAAGTTGCATCGAGGTTAAGACTGGAATTGATTTGAGTGAGAAGTACCAGACTGCTTTGACTAGCACTTATCTCCCAACATCAACTCCAGCTAGTCAGCGACTTAGACTAAAGGGGGAAAACTAGGGGAGGAGTACCTGATCAATGACGTGAATAACGCCGTTGTCTGCTTTGATGTCTGCTTTGACAACGTTAGCATTATCGACTTTCACACCATCACCTACTTTGATAGAGAGGTTTGAACCTTCAGCACTTTTTAGAGAGCCAGTCTGAATTTGATCGGAAGTGACTTTACCAGCAGCAACGTGATAGAGGAGGATGCTAGTTAGTTTATCTTTGTTTTCAGGCTGAAGTAAAGATTCAACTGTTCCTTCAGGAAGTGCAGCAAATGCCTCATCCGTAGGAGCAAATACGGTATAAGGTCCTTCACCCTTGAGAGTATCTACCAAGTCAGCAGCCTTGACAGCAGTGACTAACGTTTCAAAAGAGCCAGCTTCTACTGCGATGTCAACAATGTCAGCAGCAGCAGCAGAGAGGGTGTTTAATGCAAAAACTGCAACAGCAGTGAGGGTTGCGAGGAGAGATTTGAGTAAGCGCATAGTGAATTATGAGAAGCTGTAGTTTTTAGCTTTACATTTCTTAGCGTAGCAACTCATTTTCTAGATGAGGTTAAGAATGGGTAAACTCTGTCTTAAGTCTGGTCAGGCAAAGAGATATTTATGATGAAAATCATTGAAGTTTAACTCCTGCTATAAAAACCTTCAAAATATCATCTCCCTGAAATTAGTCTTCTCTGATATTTTTTTGTGGTGAGAGTATATTAAGCTCAGAAATTGTCTTGGCAATGAAGAAAGGCTGAAATCTTTCATGAGTGAGGAGTTAAAAGATTTTTGTTCTTGAGGAATTGTTAAGAAAACTGATTTTTGGCAGGGTTTTCCATTATGCTACAAGCATATCAGAACATAAAACTAAAGTCAAATAATAAAAACTCCCCAAAAAAACGCGATCAAAAATGATCAATGCAGAGATATTTTTTTCTATCATTTTATCAAGCGATCGCCCTCCCAAAAAATTACAAATACTGTCTATCTTTAATGTCACAAGAGAATATCGGAGGGAAGTAGTGAAATTGCAATTCAATTATGGCTGCGATCGATCCAAGTTTTGATTCCTCAAGAAACCGATGAAATAACTCAATTAAAATTAACGACTCCCAGCTTGCCACAGAATTTTATTGCGATCATTCCCTTGATTTAGAAACCGCGATCGACCTTCTTTATCAAGCAGCTTACAGCAGCAAATACACACAACTAAAATTAGCCATTACCGTAGTTGTTTCCGAAGAGATATGGGGGACTCATTTGAAATTAAAATCTTATCCAATGGATGCTAGAGATGAATTTATTTATAAAACAGACCTCACTCGTCGCACGAAACAAGCCTTCAAGGAAAAGGGAATTAAATATCCTCAATTGAGCAGCGATCGAGAATTGACAAATGGTAATTGATCCGAAATAATTATCTATCCATTGCGATCAGAATATAAAATAAGATATAAAAAGTTAACTTCCCCCAGAGTTGGGGGCTAGGGGGCAATGAAAACAATGGTAAAGAAAGTTGGCTTAGCATTAGGTAGTGGGGGTGCTAGAGGTTGGGCGCATATTGGCGCAATTCGAGCCTTAGAAGCAGCAGAAATTAAAATTGATTATATTGCAGGAACCAGCATCGGTGCATTTGTCGGTGGCATTTATGCCGTCAATCAATTAGATGACTTAGAAGAGTTTGTCACTGAGATTGATTGGAAAACAATTGTTTCTTTGTTAGATGTGGAGTTTCCCACCCGAGGGTTACTCGATGGCGAGAAAATATATGATTTAATTTACAGTCATGTTTTAGACTGCAATCTCGAAGAAACTCAGATTCCTTTTCATTGTGTTGCGACTAATCTCTTAACTCAAAAAGCAATGGTTTTGAAAACAGGATCAATGGTCAATGCAGTGAGAGCAAGTCTTTCTATTCCTGGAGTCTTTACTCCCTTTCAAATTGAGGAAAGTTATCTCGTTGATGGAGGAGTGATTAATCCAGTACCAGTGGATGTGGTCAAAGCAATGGGAAGTGATGTTGTCATTGCCATTAATTTAAACCATCCTCATTCTCTTTCTTTAGAAACCTCAGATATGCAACCCGTAGCAACACAAAGCAATCAAGAAAGGCAAAGAATTATTTCTCGAATTAAAGCCTCAAAAGAATCAGCGCCAGAAACTCAAGAAGAGAGGAAAGACCATCGGATTGAATTTCTCAATAACCTCAAATCTCGCTACGAAGCAGTCCAAGAAACTGTCTCGGAAAAAATCAACAATTGGCTGCCAGAACGAGAGGAAACAGAAACAGGAAACTCTCCCAATATTTTTGATGTCATTGGCAGCGCGATTAATATCATGGAACAACAAGTTACTCAAATTAACTTACAAGTTCATCAACCAGATGTTTTGGTTCAGCCTCGATTGTCTCAATATGGAATTTTTGATTTTCATCAAGCAGAAGTCTTAATGGAAGAAGGCTATCGTGCAATGGAAGAAGCCTTGCCAGAGATTCAAAATAAACTCTCTTAGAGCGTATTCTGTTAAAAAAGTATAAAATTTTCCAGACATTCTTGAGCGATCGTTAAGTTTAAATAGCTTGTCTGTCAAAAAGTCGTTAAATTAGAAAAGAGCCAAAAACTCTTTTGTTTTGCCCATGACTACCGACACCGTAACTGAACTCTTCACTCCCAAACCAGCAGGGGATAGTAACTTATTAAAACAACTCCCCTTCCTTCCAGGACTAAAAGAAATTTTGATGTTGCGTCAAGTTCATGCCTTAGAACACGCCACCGTTTGGGTACTCAGTGAAAATTACACTTCTGCTCAAAGATACAGAAGTTTTAATCCCACTCGCATCGATAATGAGACCCTTGGTGGACTTTCCACAGAAAAAGGTTTTTATCTCTATGGTGAAGTGAGTCTGCAAAAATTACGGCGAGGAGTCATGAGCGCTTTACAACGCTTTCGCGAGGGAGAATGGGACTTAGCAGTTCATCCCCGTTGCGGAACCAATGTCTCTGTTGCCTTAGTGCTAACCACAGGGTTAACTATTGGGTCTTCCTTCTTCTTACCCAAAGACCCCATTTCGCAGCTATTGGGAATGGGTTTGGGAATAGGGATTGCTTCCTCGATCGCCCCAGAAGTGGGAGAATGGACGCAAAGATACTTGACCACCGCCGTTCCGTTTAATTTAGAATTAGAAACAATCTACCCAACCACTGATGAATGGGGACGTTCTGCCAATTTTGTGCAGCTAAGATGGCGCAATCTGCAATAAAACTTAAAATCAAGACCTACCACGACTTGCCAAACTAATAGTACCCTTGATTTAAAAGGTCATTTTTTTACTCATTTATCATCATGGCAGAAGTTAATCGCAAAGACAAAGTTAGAATCCTTCGTAAAGAATCCTACTGGTATGGAGATGTCGGAACGGTCGCTAGTGTCGATAAAAGTGGCATCATCTATCCTGTCATCGTCCGCTTTGATAAAGTTAACTATTCTGGTGTTAACACCAACAACTTTGGCTTAGAAGAAGTGGAAGTTGTGGAAGCAGCACCGAAGAAAAAAGAAAAAGCTGCTAGCTAAAGCAACTCAGCAAGTTAGTGCCAGAGCTACCCGAGGTTGAAACGGTTTGTCGTGGGTTAAATCAACTCACACAAGGGCAAGTTTTTCAGGGTGGGGAAGTGTTGCTTCATCGTAGCATTGCTCACCCTGATTCTATTGATGCGTTTTGGCAAGGATTAACCAATACTCAGATTCAACAGTGGCAACGACGGGGAAAATATTTATTAGCGCAACTCTCTCCTAGTGGTTGGCTAGGAATTCATCTTCGCATGAGTGGTCAGCTATTATGGGTCAAGCAAAGTGAACCTCTTGCCAAACATACCAGAGTCCGCTTCTTTTTCCCCGACCAACGAGAGCTTCGTTTTATCGATTTAAGAACCTTTGGTCGGGTGTGGTGGGTAAATCCTCATGTCCCCCCAGAAAGCATTATTACAGGCTTAAAAAACCTGGGTATAGAGCCTTTTTCTTCAGAGTTTACCCCTGCCTATCTCAAGACTAAACTCAACCGTCGTCGCTGTGCCATTAAAACCGCTTTATTAGACCAAAAAATGATTGCTGGGATTGGAAATATTTATGCGGATGAAGCACTTTTTTTAGGGAAAATTTCACCCCTGCGAGAAGCTGCGAGTTTAAAAGATGGGGAAATTGAACAATTACACACAGCTATTCTTTCAGTTTTAGAAACAGCGATCGCCCAAGGGGGAACAACGTTTAATAGTTTCCTCAACTTATTAGGAGTAAACGGGAATTATATGGGGAAAGCGTGGGTTTACGGTCGGGAAGCAAAAACTTGTCGGTTATGTGAAATGCTGATTCAACGCCAGAAAATTAACGGACGTTCCTCTCATTTTTGTCCAAACTGTCAGCAGAATTAATTAGTTTATCTAACGAAACTTATCGCTATCCAACCTACCCCATTATCTTACCCTAGTCGTCTCTCGTAATCAAGAAAAGAGGCGATCGCCTTCAGGTTACAGACTTACTTTACCATTAGTTTCTAATCGTTACCCACCCTACGCCAAATTGCTAAACCTCCTCCTCGCCCTCTTGCTGCTATACAATCTTCTTCAATGAGAAAATAACGGAAAAAGGCTTGTTTTTTAATGGACTCTTGATAAAAGGTTTCTTCTCGTTTTTTTCCTTGGCGAATTTTACCCGAATAAATTCTTTTTCCCCAAACCCTAATTGTGATTTCAGTAAAATCAAAGGCTAATATTTTTTGTTTTGGTAAAAATTTCGTTGGTCCTGTTAAACTTAAATTTAATCCACCTAAATTAACTGAATTTTCAACTGTTCCCGCTTCCACATCCGTTAGAGAAGAATCTGAGTTTTTGTCATAAGATAAGTTGATTTCAATCCATTTCGGAAGATATCGTCCCGCTCCTAACATAATCCCTGCTCGTTGACGAGTTTTTTGAGTTCCTGTGATGAACCATAACCGCCATTTTCCCATTAATTGCTCATAAGAAATGGCTGCTTTCTCTTTTTTGCCACTTTTTTCTAAGTTCACTAAGGCGATGACAACTGCTTTTGATTCGGGTTGAGATGGTTGCGTTGGATCGATCGCGGTTTGGATTAAGTGAAGATCATTGATGCTCATAAATTGTCTTTTGTAACGAAAGATACTACTTTAGATAATAGAAAAAGGACAGAGCAGTATGTTGAACTAGCACTTAGTCCTAAAATAAACCAAAACGGAGCATTTCATGTCAATTTCTTTTCCCACGGCTAACCGTGAGCGAATTACCTCCTCTCAACGACTAACCATTCAAGACTTAAGCCATCCTGCGGTCACTGCTTCAGCTAGTGAGGGATCAGATGTGATTGCGGGTTTGACTCAGGAGCAGAAGACGATTCCCTGTCACTATCTTTATGACGATCGCGGATCAGAGATATTTGAGCAAATTTGCGACCTACCTGAATATTATCCAACTCGGACAGAAGCGCAGATTTTACGAGAAAACGGGAGCGCGATCGCGCAAATGACAGGAAACTGCGAACTCATCGAACTGGGAAGCGGAAGTTCTACCAAAACTCGCTTGTTATTTGATGCTTATCAAGCGTTAGGACATCCCCTACATTATATCCCCATTGATGTTAGTGCAGGAATGTTAGAAGCCAGCGTCAAGGAACTTCTCAGAGACTATTCTAATTTAACCATTCACGGCTTAGTTGGCACTTATGAACAAGCACTTAAACATCTTCCCCCTGCCAGTTTATCAAAACGGATGGTGTTTTTCTTAGGTAGTTCTTTAGGGAATTTTCCTCCTAAACAATGTCAAAAAATCTTTCGAGAAGTGAAAAACGCCCTCAAGATTGGAGATTATTTTTTATTAGGATTAGATTTGCAAAAATCCAAAGCCATTTTAGAACCCGCTTATGATGATAACCAAGGGGTAACGGCTGAATTTAATTATAATCTCCTTGATCATTTAAACCGTCGTTTTCGAGGAAACTTTAACCGCCAGTATTTTCAACATTGGACATTTTATAATTCAGAATTAGGACAAATTGAAACTTATCTCCGTTCAACTCGACCCCAAACTGTGCAGTTAAAAGCCCTAAATTTAACCGTAGAATTTGGGGAAGGAGAAACCATTCACACAGAAATCTCTCGCAAGTTTAATCTTCAGCAAATGCAGCAAGAATTAGCTAAAGAAGGTTTAAACGTTTTACAAACTTGGACGGATTCACAAGATTGGTTTGCTTTAGTCTTGTGTCAAGTTGATTAAAAAAAATCTCTCTTATAAGCACCTATGCAAAATTAATTACACATCTGCTAACTCGCAAGTCCAGCCAGTGCGCTAGTTTGGGATTAGTCAATAGGAAAAGCATTCTGCGTAGGTGCTTAGTAATCAGGAATCAGATGTGAGAAACTAATGATGAGGTGACCGAGGACTGAAATGGAAGGATTAAATGCTAAGGTGCGCTCGCGCTCTGCGCGGGAAACCCGCGCTCAGGTCGCACCTCTTTATTGAATCTAATCCCGAAAAATATGACACAATAAATTCATTTTGGGGCTGGCTCCCATGCTGATTAGACGTTAGTTCTACGGTAAATGGCTTTTTTAATCTTGTATATACGTTCCACGGGAAAACACCCGTATTTTCCTCATTCGCGTAGAAAAGCAACACAGTTTATCAACCCTCTCATATCTTGAGAAATGGCGATGGATTTCGCTGTCGCGGTGAACGTTATGAAAACTTTATTCATGTTTAGAGGAGTCTGGAGGAACAAACTTAGAGAGCCAAATCGCATAAAATCCTATGCTTTATCAAAATAAGAGTGTTAATTTAATAACAACAATCAAGATAAATTCAACATAATGATGACGGATAGACGATATACAACCGTTACCTTCTCTCCTATTCAAGGGTTTATTGAGAAGTCACGGAAGTTGCGAGATTTATATGGCGGTTCTTTTATCTTGTCTTATTTAGCTCGCACATTATGCGATCGCGCTGAGGCTCAAAATAAACCCGTGATCTCCCCAGCAATTATCAATGTTGTTCAGGGAACGCCCAACCAAATCATTATTGAAGGTGATTTTTCGGAAGCAGAAGCTCAAGGCACATTTGATGAGGCGTGGAAGACACTTGTTGTGACTTGTCGGGAATGGTTAGAAAGCAACCTTGCTCCCTCGGCTGCGGATAAATATCGCTGGCGACAAAACTGGGAAGCATGGACGAATCACGCTTGGGAATTTTTCTGGGCGCAAGGGAATAGTATTGGAGAAGCCCGTCACGCTCTCAATGAGGTAAAACGGTCTCGGGGTTGGACTGGGATTAACTGGATGGGAGAAAGTTCTACTCTATCTGGTATGGACGCGATCGCGCACCCAACTATGGATCAATTTCATCCTCAACATTCTAGCTATGCTGAAGAAGCACAGAAAATTAAGCAATTTTATCAACAACTGAGTGATAAAGTCAGCACATCCATTATTGACCCCACCGAACAGCTAAGTATTCCCGAACTGATTAAACGGCTCATTACCCTACATCCCATTGCCTCACGCTTAAACCTATCTGATAGTGAATTACCTGAAGTTGAACTTCCTCCCTCCTTTCGAGACTTAAATCGCTTTGAAGAAAATCGTTGGACAGGTTGGTTTCAAGGAGACGGCGATCGCATTGGGGAATATCTCAAGACGCTAAATCAAAAAGGTGAAGCAGAAACGAAAGTTCTCCAACAGTTTAGCCAAGCGATGTTGGACTGGGGAGAAGAAGCACTAAAACCATCTGTCAAAGCGAATCTGGGACGAGTGATTTATGCAGGAGGAGATGACTTCCTTGGTGTATTTTATCAAGACTATAATGGCAACACCGAAAAACAAACCTTTCTGAACACTTGCTTAGAGTGGTTTTATCGCTTTCCTACCAATGTCTGGCAACAACATGAGCAAGATATTACCGTCAGTGTGGGCTTTGTGTGGGCTGGGGGTGGCGTTCCGCAAAGAGATGTCTTGCAACATTGTCGCGAAGCAGAACAAGCAGCGAAGAAAAGGGGGCGCGATCGCCTAGCCATTCGGATTTTATTTAACAGTGGCAATTATCTCGAATGGGTGTGTCCTTGGTGGTTTTTGCCCCAAGTATTGCAAGGATATCGGGACAAGTCCGGTGGACAAAACTGGACTCATCTTTATAACGATATCGCCACCTTAGAAGCCAGACACGCCTTTAGTGATCACCCAAACATCGCCCTTGGCTTATTCAACATTTATTTCGGAGACGAAAACCGTCGTCTTCTCGAAGAATATTCATGGCAAAAGGGAGACACCGCCGGAATTTTAGGACAAACGTCTGCTGATGTTGTTAACTCCCAACAAGCAATCAACCACTGGATTATTAACCTCGCCAAAGTAGGATTTCACCTATGTCAGTAACTTTCCAGTATCTCATTACCATTGAACCTTTGGGGTTTTTATACGGCAGTGCTGGACGCTTCCTCTCCCCAGAAAACCTTGTGGGACGGTCTGGGACGAGCTTTCCCCCCAGTTCAGCTACCTTATCAGGATTGTACGCAGCTAATGCTGATTCTCAAACCCTATCATCGTTAGTTGTAGCGGGTCCATTTTGGTCAAAACGCGAGAATCCCCAAGATTTTCGAGTTCCGATTCCCCATAACTATTTGGTAAAAGACCAACAGATTCAACACCAATTGAGTTGGAATGAAAAAGAGCAATCTTGGCAAACGGAAGCAGGAACACAACCAACGGGGAAATTTGACAAAGGAGGGGGTTGGATTCCCATTAGCCAATGGCATTCTCCCCAACAAGTAGAATCAGACCCGTGGGAATATCTTCCCCATCTCCATCCTCGATTGAAAATGAACGAACGCAAAGTTGAAGCGGATAGTGATCAAGGAAGTCTTTTCCTAGAAAACGCCGTTCAACTCCATCCCGATGCTTGTTTAGTGTATCTCAGTAATACTTCCCTGGATGAGGGTTGGTATCGCTTTGGGGGAGAAGGACATCTGATTAACCTGCGTTGTTTCCCACTGAATCAGCAGACACAAACGCTGCTCACTCAACCTTCTGGAAACCAGTTTGCTCTCATTACTCCTGCTGTGTGGGGGTCGAATCGTTATTCTTATCGCTTTCCCATTCTTCCCAACCGCCAAGAAGTTACCCCTGCTTGGTCACTTGAAACCCTTCTCACGGAACGCCCGCAAACCTTTCGCTATCGCCTCGGAGGTAGTGGACAAACGAAACGTCTTTCACGGGGACGATATGCCGTTCCTGCGGGAAGTGTCTATGTTTTATCAGAAGCCTTAAACCAACCGTGGGAAGCCTGGGATGAATCTTGGTTTCCCAAAGAAGCCTATTCCTACAAGCGATGGGGATGTGGCTTATCTTTACCTTTAACCAATGGAGAAAACTAACTCAATGTATTACAAAGCATACGGTATTATCAAAACGTTAGCCCCTTTGCACGTCGGGGCGAGTGCTGGCGAAGAAACTGGCAACCTTAATCTAATCTTTCGAGACCAATTCACCCAAACGGGAGTGATTCCGGGGAGTTCCATTCGTGGACGCTTTCGGGCTGATTTACGTTCGATTCAACAAGGGATAGAAGCTGAATGGTACGGTCATCATGCGGTGGAAGGACAAGAAGATGGTGGGACAACAGAAGCCCTTGTTAAGTTTGAGTATGCTTCTCTGCTGTGGCTACCCGTATTTTGTCCAGGGCAACCTGTAATTTGGATTAGTTGTCCGCGCTTACTCAAACGCTATCAACTGATTAGTGGTGTTTCGGATGCAGTTCCCCAACCTTACACCGCTTCTCCCTCTCTACAAGGACGACCGGTGGGACAAGGAGGTAAAGTTTTATTCTTTAACTTAGGGTTTATGCAAATCGAACATGAAACCAGTCTTGCTTCTTGGATACCTGATGGAGTTGACTTAGATGAAAGTAATCTCGTTGTGGTGGGCGATAACGATATTGCCAGTCTTCACGATATGGCGCTCTATCGTCAAAGTCGGGTGCGCTTACAAGATGAAATGAAAAAGACTGAAACTGGTGCATTTTTCAACGTAGAAGCTCTTCCTGAAGGCAGTGTCCTCGTTTTTCCCATTGCTTTGAAAAAACGGGGTTGGAGTCCCTTTGCTGATTCTGATAGTAAAGAACTGTATTTCGGGGGACTGGAATCAGTGGGCTTTGGTCGTTCTCAAGTGATATTAAAAGGAGATTATCAATAATGGGTTGGCAAACTTATGGATTAGATCAAGAAGCACAAAAGCTAGTTTTAAATGCTATGCAACGAGATAAAGATTCGCTCAATCAAGCCTATAAGATGCGGATGGCGGTGGCTTATGGCTTAGAACGATTTTGGGGAGAACATTTACGACTGCAAGACCGAGAACAAGCAAAATCGGATTACTGGAAGGAAACTTGGGATACTTTGGTCAATATTATGAAGCGTGGAGGGATTACACTTCCTAATAATCAGGTGAACCCCAATCAAGCTGGTAGCATCCGCCAGATGAGTGAGCAGTTATGGCAGTTAGATATAGAAGCCCAACGGGTGTCTTTAGCGGTGTTAACTCAGCTTTGTGATGCTTTGATTTGGTGGACACAACGATATAAATAGGAAACTGTAATCAAGATAACTTTCACATTAACATTCCTGCTTTTTGTGGAACTCGTCTTCTCACTAATGGTGTTTCTGCTGATGGCACATTTCTCATTGATCAACTTATACCATTTTGAACAATTAGTGCTACAAAGTGACTACTTAAGCCCCCCTTAATAAGGGGAATCCCCCCTAACCCCCCTTCGTAAGGGGGGAACCCTTTGGGGGGATCGACTGTAACCTGACTTTTTGAAAATGGTATTACATCTAAGCTAAATTGACTTTTTGAACAACCATGACACGACAAATTCCTAATATCCTGAATAAAGTTCCCATGATGTTTCGCGCTCAAATTGACGGACGCTGCCAACTGCAACGAGTGCGACAAAACGTGGATGAACAAGATGCTGAACGTTGGGTTTCCGAGTGGATCGAAAAAACGGATTCTCAGCCACCGGAGTTCGGTGAAGACGTGCGAGTGCAGTCTTACCCCATTAACTGGCGTTTCGTTACCAATGGTGGACAAGATGATGGCATTGTCCGTCCTGTGATTGGCGCAAGGGGGTATCCTTATTATCCGGGGAGTAGCATGAAAGGCGCTTTCCGTCGTTGTTGTACTTCTGAACAAGTGCAACGCTACTGTGGTCGAGATTTAGGGAAGGGAGATTTCGCCCCCGGAATTCTGCGCTTTCATGGGGGCTATCCCACGGATACCCGTTGGCAAGACCAACTTCTCGATATCATTCACCCCCAACAAACTTGGCAAGTGCAAAAGAATCAATCTGGAAGCGCGTTCGCCCAAATTTCTCTTTATCAACCAACTCTCAAATTTGGCATTTCTAGTACGATTTCCTTAGAAGAAAGTGAATGGGAAACTATCTGGAACATCTGGAAAAAAGCCTTATCCGCAGGAATTGGTTGTCGTGTCAGTGCTGGCTATGGACAACCGCAGCAAAAGCGCAGTAATGTTAGTTATAAACCGCAATTGAAAGGACGGGGAATGGCTGCGAAACTCCTCACGGGTGAAGGAGAATTTCGTCCCAATATGTTCAAAGCTGCGTTGCGCGGTCATGCGTTGCGCTTATTTGGTGGCTTGACGACGGAGAAAAATGCAGAAGCGTTAGTCCAACAACTGTTTGGTGGTGTTCAAAATGGGGCAACTGTGGGCTTGGTGATGGTTTCCTTTCAAGTGAACCCTGAGCAGTTAGAGATGAGTGAATTTGGACAAGGTGCTTTTGCTGTTCCTGCTTATGATGTTACTGGTCAACTGTGTTTTTCTCTCACGCAGTCTCTGGAGGAAGAAGAGGAAAAAGCCCTGATTCAGGTAATTAAAGCCCTCACTCGCTTTGCGATGGTCTTTGGTGGGTTTGGCAAGTCTTGGCGACGGGCTGATCATCGTTTATTTCATCCCGAATATTATAAGGGTGGGGGACAAAAACCTCTCATCGGTTGTCATTGGCAATGGGTTGGAGAAAATACTTTATTGAATAACACTCGTTATGGGGTGAGAAGATTAGACCAAGTTCCTGCTTTTATTGATAAGGTACAACAAGACCTCAAAGGGTGGATGAAACTGCAAGGAATTGAACCTACGGTCGGAGATTATGCGATATCTTGGCGGGAAGTTTGGCATCTTCAGACGGTGCAAGTTTGGGGGCGAGTAGCGCAAGATGCGGAAGATTGTCGTGCTATTGAATGGTTACATCGACCTTATCGTCCAAGAGTTTCAAGACAATATAATGATGAGGGGACGATTTATAAGTCTTCTGTCACGGGAAGCATGGGGAATATTGGTCGCATTTGGCATCGGATGTATCCGTTAGTACACTTAGAACCCAATCCAGATAATCCGCGACAATTAATTCCAAAACCAACTCGTCGCTATCTTGAATTATTGACCTTTTTTCCCAGTGATTATCCAGATCAACAAGAAGAGAAATTTCTGGATTTCTTAGAGGATGAACAAGAAATGTTCAAACTTTTGTGGGGGAGTTAAGCACAGGTTACTTCATCCAATCAATTTACTGTTGAGGGTAAACTTTCGGGTTCACCCTCTTTTTTATTGTCTGAAGAGAAAACGCTCAAGCATCAATTTTTGACACCTGAGCATTTCCAACAAAGCGACTTAATCCAGTCGCCGGAACTTCAAAGTTTGAGCTGAAGTTTAACTTGTCCAAAAGGTTTCCAACAAAGCGACTTAATCCAGTCGCCGGAACATTCAAAATAAATTTTACACTATTGATGATTTCGATATTATGTTTCCAACAAAGCGACTTAATCCAGTCGCCGGAACTAGAGAATTAAAAACATCTATATTATTATCTATCAAATGGTTTCCAACAAAGCGACTTAATCCAGTCGCCGGAACTCAAATAATAGGGATTTTCAAAGAACCCTTTTTAGGGTTTCCAACAAAGCGACTTAATCCAGTCGCCGGAACCGATCAACAATTTGTAGCATTGAAAGACCTACAACGCAAGTTTCCAACAAAGCGACTTAATCCAGTCGCCGGAACTTGAGTAATTTTTTAGACTGGAAAATATATTATTTTGTTTCCAACAAAGCGACTTAATCCAGTCGCCGGAACTAAAGGTGATATTCTCCAAACACTACGCCAAACACTAGTTTCCAACAAAGCGACTTAATCCAGTCGCCGGAACCAAATGTTTTCCGAATTCAAGATATTCTCGATATCCTTATGGAGAGAGGTTTCCAACAAAGCGACTTAATCCAGTCGCCGGAACATGAGGACTGTTTCTATGCTATGGTCTGTTATGACAAAAGGTTTCCAACAAAGCGACTTAATCCAGTCGCCGGAACGACGAGTGGAAAAAATTAATCGTCCTCTTCCAAATGATTGAGAAGTTTCCAACAAAGCGACTTAATCCAGTCGCCGGAACCCCTCCAATTTTAGCCCTTACGGTGAGGGAATTTCAACAGCCATTTCCGAGGGGGTCTGCAAAGTGATTTATTTACCATCAGATAATAATAGGTAAAATCCCTAGAACTCTCTCCTAGTCAGCGACCGAGCGGGTCAACGTAAGAATCAGCATTACAGCGATTTCCCGAGGCGATCACCTAAATTGAGAACGATAATCAAATAATAGTTGATTCGGGAGGTTGAGAAAGAGGAACGCCACCCCAAATTTCCACTTGGGACAAGGTATGACCCGATAAAGGATAAAAGCGGACACTATCTTCATCCAGTTTTACCCATTGTTGCAGTCTTTTTTTCAGTCGTTCATACTGTCGTTTGTCAAGACGCTGGTCACGGATAATGATGCTTGTCGCGATTACTGATAATTGGCTTGCAATTGAGCGATCGCGCAAACAATTACAAAAAGAGAGTAATACTGATTCAGAATCTTAATTAGTCATTCGCGTGGGGAGCTAACACAAAATCAGAATCTTATTTAATCATAGAGATAGTGAACTTGGAAAGTATTATGAATCAACAACCTCAATGGAAACGAGACGGAGCAAAGAAAAAAGGGCGAAAAACTTAAATTTTGACAGATGAAGGTCTTGGTTCGAGGAGACAGCGATCCCTTATGAAACTTGTCATAATTTTGTAATGCTTGATACAGTTGTTCTCTTAATAAAGTCTTAACCTAGTCAGCAGCTTACAACAAATGAGGCTTGAAACTTGAGGTTACTTGAGCAATCCATTCAGTTACATCTGACAAAAGTATTTTTGCCAGTGAGCTTGTAATTTTGTATCAGGAAAAACAGTATTAAGAAATAATAAAGCCTAACCTGTACTGAATCTTAAGTATCCCCATTCATTCTTTTTGATTGGTTTAGTGTAAAAGGGAAAAATCAAGCGTGCTTTTTTTCCTCTGTGGTCAATATTTTCAGGAACAATTATGACAAGAAAACGCTCGTATTTTGATTTGGGTCGCACCTCGCGCCGTAAGTTTTTAAAGTATAGTTCTCTTGCAGTGGGAACAGGCATTTTAGCTTCCTGTTCTCGGGGTGGCGGGGGTTCTGCACCTCAAGAAGGGTTGGGAGAAAACCCGATTAAAGTCGGTGTGATGTACTCCACAACCGGAAGCATTGCCATTGTGGAAAAATCCCTACAGGATTCCACATTTTTAGCCATTGATCAGATTAATAGTGGTACGGGTCCCTGGGAAGGAAAAGGCGAAGGAATTGCCGGTCGGAAAATTCAAAGAGTTGTGGTTAACCCCGATTCAAACTGGGATTTATATAACCAAATGTCCAAGCGTCTCATTGATGAAGATAAAGTGAATTGTGTTTTAGGTTGCTACACTTCAGCGAGTCGCAAATCCGTTTTACCTGTATTTGAAGAAAAAGATTCTCTGCTCTACTATCCCGTTTATTACGAAGGAAACGAGTGTAGTTCCAATGTGTTTTATACTGGCGCAGCCCCCAACCAACAAATAACTGATTCCATTCCTTACTGTTACGAAAACTTTGGTCCGAAAGGCTTCTTCATCGGTTCTGATTACATTTATCCCAAAGAAAGTAATCGTATTGCCAAAGCCGAATTAGAAAAACTCGGTGGAGAAGTGGTCGGTGATGAATACGCTCCTCTCGGAACAACGGAATTTATCACCATTATTAATAAAATTAAACAAGCAAAACCTGATTTTGTCCTCAGTAATCTTGTGGGAGATAGTATCCCTGCGTTTTATCGTCAATACAGAGATTCTGGCATTACCTCTGATGATATTCCAATCATGGCGTATCCCACGACAGAAGAGGAAATTCAAGCCATGGGGGCGGAATATGCGACTGGACACTATACCAGCTTTAACTATTTCCAAAGTGTGGATACTCCCGAAAATCAACAATTTGTCAGCGAGTTTAAGGAAATGTTCGGGGAAGATCGCGTTACAAATGGCGTGATGGAAGCAGCTTATTTACAGACGTTCTTCATGGCGCAAGCCATGCAGGATGTTTTAGAAGCGGGAGAAGAAATCAATACCAAAACCCTGCGAGAAGCCACCCGAGGACAAGAATTTAACGCTCCGCAAGGGAAAGTAAAAATGGACCCCGATAATTATCACACCTATCTCTACGCGCGAATTGGTCGCTGGCAAGAAGACGGACAAGCCGATATTGTCTTCTCCAGTCCTTCAGCAATTAAACCCATTCCCTGGAGTCAAACCTTGTATCCGGGGCGGATGTGTGAACACCCCAGCCCTGACGATCGCAGCGATCCCACAAAAGAAACGGGTAAGGAAAATTTAGAAACCAAATATTTGTAGTTGCCCCCTAAATCCCCCAATTTTGGGGGAATTGGCAAATAGATGACAGTAAAGGAGATTCAATTTTGTTTAATCAGGTTGCGCTTACCTATTTGTTCGCTCAAGAAGATGCTGGTTTCCAATTTGTTCCGCTTCTCAATCAGTTGGTGAGTGGCATCGGAATTGTTGGTATTTTATTACTGACGGGGTTAGGACTTGCCATTACGTTTGGGGTGATGCGAATTATTAACTTAGCTCATGGCGAGTTTATTATGTTGGGAGCGTATGTCACGTTTCTGATGCAAGAGTTATTTCAGATGGACTTGTTACTCACCATTCCCTTTGCTTTTGTCATTACTGGGATGATTGGGGCTTTGATGGAATTAACCGTCATTCGTCGTCTTCATGGTCGTCCGTTAGAAACGTTGTTAGCTACTTGGGGACTCAGTATTGTTATTCGTGGGGTGGTTAAACTCATTTTCACGGCGCAGTTAAAGTATGTTCGCGCTCCTTCCTACATTTCAGGAAACTTAACTCTACTCGCTGATGCTAACGGTGATCCTACCGTTTCCATGTCATATTATCGCCTATTTATTATCGGTGTCGCGATCGCGCTCCTTTTATTCACCGCCTACCTTCTCTACGGGACTCCTCTAGGACGACAAATGCGAGCCGTCACTCAAAACCGTGATATGGCAAAATGTCTCGGCATCAACACCAACTTAGTGGATATGGCGACCTTTGCTTATGGCTGTGGTTTAGCGGGAATTGCGGGGACGGTGATTTCAGCCATTAAAACCGTTTCCCCCCCGATGGGTCAAGATTATCTCGTAGATGCTTGGATGGTGGTGGTAACGGGTGGTGTCGATAAATTAGTCGGTGTTCTCGCTGGGGCCTTTGTCATTGGTGAATCCAACGCCGCGATCGCGTATTTCCTCAATGATCCAGTTGCCCGTGTGATCGTGCTAACCGCCGTGATTATCATCATCCGTTATCGCCCAGAAGGACTCTTCACCGTCCAGAAACGGGGTTAACTGTTGTTTAGAAAGGAGATATCATCATGACACAAGCCTTATCAGGGATACAACCCTCAACCTTTCCCAAAAAACGCGCGATCGCCGTTGGGATTGGTTTTCTCATTTTCGCCATTCTCCCTCTGATGATGGGAGAGTTTCAAACCTCACTCACCGCAAAACTCTTATTGTTTGGCGCTCTTGCCATCTCCCTTGATTTAGTGTGGGGCTTTACAGGGATTCTCAGCTTTGCTCAAGGGGTATTTTTTACCCTCGGTGGCTACTCAATGGCGTATTACCTCAAACTCAACCTCTCCGCAGAAGCCAACACCTACGGAGTCGCCTTACCCGACTTTATGGTCTGGAATGGCTTAGAACAACTACCCTGGTTTATCGCCCCCTTACAATTTTTCCCCATTGCCATGCTCGGAATGATCTTAATTCCTGCAGGTTTTGCTTACATAATCGGCTGGTTTATCTTTCACTCCCGTGTTAGTGGCGTTTATATCACCATTATCAGCCTTGCCATTTCCTCAGCACTCACCACCTTTTTTGTCAGTCAACAAGCCTATACAGGCGGCACCAACGGCATTACTGATGTCGCCCCCTTAAGTTTGTTTGGGGCAGAAATTCCCCTAATTGGGCTATATTGGCTTAGTTTAGTCTTTACCACTGCGGTTTTAGTGGGGACATGGTGGCTCACTCAATCCAACTTTGGCTTAATTCTCCGTTCTATCAAAGAAAACGAGCGCCGCATTTCCTTTTTAGGCTACGATATCGCCAATTACAAAATTTTCATCTGGACAGTTTCCGCCGGTATTGCTGGTATTGCAGGAGGATTATTTGTCGCTCTCAATCAGTTTATTTCCCCTGTTTATCTAGCGGTTAGCTTTGGCACGCAAGTTGTGATTTGGGTTGCCATTGGCGGACGCGGAACACTCATCGGTCCTCTCGCAGCAGCCTTAATTTTAGGACAAGTCCAAAACTATGCGGAACAAGTAACTCAAGACTGGCAACTCATTGTTGGTGTTTTGCTTTTGGTAGTTGTATTATTCATTCCCAACGGGTTGATGAGTTTAGTTCCTAAAAGCCTAAGTTTAACTCAAGAGAACAGAAAAGCAGCTACGGCTGATTCTTCTGGTGGTTATTTACAAGCGCAACTCATTGATTGGATAACACCGTTACAGAAATTAACCAAAGCAAGCCTGAAAATTTTACGCAAGAAACGTTCTCGTTACTAAGGAGAAAACTAACTTATGAATTCCATTCTTTCTGTCAAAGACTTACAAGTAGAATTTTTCGGATTTAAAGCCCTCAAAGGGGTTAATATCGAAATTGCCGATCGTGAAATTGTCACCATTATCGGACCCAATGGCGCGGGTAAAAGTACCCTCCTCGATGCCATTGTCGGTAAATCTCCAGTTGCGAGTGGTCATGTAGAATTTCAAGGCAAAAATATCACGAATCATCCCCCTCATGAAATTGCTCGCATGGGAATTGGGCGTAAATTCCAAAATCCTAACGTTTATAACGAATTAACTGTCTCTGAAAACCTCTTGCTTGCACTGAAAGGCTCTCACGGTATTTTTGCCTCCATTACCGCTAAACTCACCACCATGAAACGCCACAAAATCACCTCGGTTTTAGAGCGTATTGGCTTAATGGACTACGCTGGAACAAAAGTCTCTTCCCTGTCTCACGGACAAAAACAGTGGGTAGAAATTGGCATGGTTTTGGCGCAAGACCCTACGGTCGTTTTATTGGATGAACCGACTGCTGGGATGACTCCCGAAGAAACTCACGCCACAGGGGAAATTATTAAAGCCATGTCGGAGTTTCATGCGGTGGTAGTGATTGAACATGACATGGAATTTGTTAAACAAATTGCCGAACGCATTGTTGTTCTTCATCAAGGACAAACCTTAGCAGAAGGAAGCGTGGAAGACGTACAAAATAACCCGAAAGTTGTGGAGGTTTACTTAGGTCGTGAAAGAATCGATGTCGCTGCTTGAACTGTCTAATGTTACTGCTGGCTATGGACAAACCCCAGTTTTGTTCGATATCTCAATGCAAGTGGAAAAAGGAGATTTAGCTTGCTTACTGGGACGAAACGGGGTGGGAAAAACCACCCTTTTACGGAGTATTATCGGCTTAAATCCTCTCAGTAAAGGGAGTATGATTTTTGATGCGGATGATATTACTAAAACGCCGACTTATAAACGCGCAAAATATGGCATTGCTTACATTCCTCAAGGACGAGAAATTATTCCCTATTTATCGGTTTTAGACAATTTGAAGTTGGGGTTGGCTGCCAGTGGAACAAAAAGTAAGAAAGTCCCCGAAGAAATTTTTGAATTTTTCCCGATGTTAAAGGAACATTTATCCCGTCAAGGCGGTTTATTAAGTGGGGGACAACAACAGCAATTAGCCATTGCTAGAGGTTTAATGTGTAATCCCAAGTTAATGTTGTTAGATGAACCAACAGAGGGAATTCAGCCTTCAATTGTTCAGGAAATTGAGGATACTTTGAGACGAATTAATAAAGAAAAAGGGATTACGGTTTTAGTGGTTGAACAAAAGATTGATTTTGCTCGTCAACTCGCCCACAAGTTTTTTATTATGGATAAGGGCGCGATCGTTGCCCGAGGACAAACGGAAGATTTAAACGATTCTATGGTCAACCAATACTTAGCAGTTTAATCTGAGTTTATAACTCTTGCCAATCATAAAAATAGAGAGACTTTGAGGTAAATCAATGCTAGAAATCAATAAAAACTATGTATTAGACACCAATGATCAACCGATCGCGGTTCAGATTCCCATTGCTGAATTTAAAAAGATTGAGGAAATTTTAGAGGATTATGGATTAGCTCAAATGATGGAAGAAGTTTCTGAAAATGAAACTCTCAATAAAGAAGAAGCCCTAGAATACTTAAGCCACCTCAATTATTTTAAGTCTCTGAGGAAGTTACTATGAAGGGAGAGTTCACCGCTATTATTGAGGAAGCAATAGAAGGAGGATACTGGGCAATTTGTCCAGAAATCCCAGGCGCGAATGGTCAAGGAGAAACGATTGAAGAAGCCAAAGAAAGTTTAAAGGGTGCAATTCAATTGATTTTTGAGGATCGCTTAATGGATATTCGCCGAGGACTGCCGCAAGATTTTAACTAAGTTCCAGATGTCATACCATTTTAATAAGAAAGGACTACATTGTAGGGTGGAGCCTTGCAAACCCTACTGGCTGAGAAGGTGATCTAATAAAGATTCAGCAAAAATCAGCCACTTTGTATTTAAAG
>CAYXDG010000038.1:4464-6008 GCA_964463655.1 uncultured Dactylococcopsis sp. | reverse complement strand
CTGAGAAGGTGATCTAATAAAGATTCAGCAAAAATCAGCCACTTTGTATTTAAAGTAACAATAATAATTCAATTAAAGATGTCAAAATTTATCTAGTATAAAGACAATTGAAAATTAGATTATTGTGAGGAAAAAACAGTGCCAGAAACACTTTTTAAGGTAGATTTAACCAAACCAATGCGCGATCAAGAAATGCCTGGACATAATCGTTGGCATCCTGATATTCCACCAGTTGCTTCGGTAAAACCAGGGTCGGTTTTTCGCATTGAATGTAAAGATTGGACGGACGGACAAATCAAAAATGATGATAATCCTAATGATATTCGAGATGTTGATTTAAGTGTGGTTCATGTTCTCAGTGGACCGATCGAAGTGGAAGGAGCAAAACCAGGGGATATCTTAGTTGTTGATATTCTTGATATTGGAGCGCTACCAGGTGACGAATGGGGATTCACAGGAATTTTTGCGAAGGAAAATGGTGGTGGTTTCCTAACAGAACATTTCCCAAAAGCGAATAAGGCAATTTGGGATTTTCAAGGCATTTACACCACCTCTCGACACATTCCGGGAGTGCGTTTTGCTGGTATTACTCACCCTGGATTAATTGGCTGTGCGCCCTCTCACGAACTTTTGGCAAAATGGAACAAGCGAGAACGAGATTTAGTGGCGACTGATCCCGATCGCGTTCCGCCTTTGGCAACATTACCAACCCCAGAAAATGCAGTTTTAGGCAGTTTGAAAGGGTCGGAGTTTGAAAAAGCCGCAGCAGAAGGAGCGAGAACCGTTCCTCCTCGTGAACACGGCGGTAACTGCGATATTAAAAACCTGTCTCGGGGTTCGAGAATTTATTTTCCTGTGTATGTGGATGGGGCGAAACTTTCTATGGGAGATATTCATTTCTCTCAAGGAGATGGGGAAATTACTTTCTGTGGCGCGATCGAGATGTCGGGTTATCTTGACATTCATGTGGATATTATCAAGGGCGGTGTGGATAAATATGGTCTCGTTAACCCGATCTTTAAGCCCGGTCCCGTTGAACCCCGTTACTCAGAATATTTAGTGTTTGAAGGGATTTCTGTGGATGAGTTTGACGGAAAACAGTATTATATGGATGCTCATGTCGCTTACCGTCGCGCTTGTCTCAACGCCATTGAATATCTCAAGAAATTCGGTTTTACTGGCGAACAAGCCTATCTGTTACTGAGTTGTGCGCCTGTGGAAGGTCGTGTCAGTGGAATTGTGGATATTCCCAATGTTTGCTGTACTGTAGCGATTCCCACTGAGATTTTTGATAAAGATATCGTACCCGTTTAAGGAGGTTGGGAGTTAATGCCATTATACGAGTTTGAATGTGCAAATTGTGGGGTTTTTGAAGCCTTACGCTCGATCGCGCTTCGGGATAGCGCCCCCAATTGTCCCACTTGTGAGGAAGAAACCCAACGCATTTTTTCCGTTCCTCATTTTAATCTTAGTTCGGGGAGTGCGTTTTTAAAAGCGAGAGATACCAGTGAACCGAGATTAGAAAAACGAGAGAAAGAACCCGC
>CAYXDG010000038.1:2880-4364 GCA_964463655.1 uncultured Dactylococcopsis sp. | reverse complement strand
ATCGACCTTGGATGGTGGGTCATTAATTAAGCGTTTTTCCTAGCCTCAAGTCTTTCTGCTAACCAGACCTTAATTATGGACTCGCGAGTAACTCCTAAGCGTTTCGCTTGTTGATCGATCGCTTCTAGCATCCATTGAGGAAGATTTAGAGTTATGGCTTGAGGTTCATTTTCAGGGCGATAGGCTAAATATATATCCAAAAAAGGAGTGATATCTTCATAGTCATCAAATTTACGATCAAATTCTTCTGCTTTCATAAAAGCCTATTTCCTCCTTACGGGATCGTCGAACGGATATAATTCTGATTTTAGTACCTCGGTAAGTAATTACTGCTGACCAATGCTTATCTTCAATTTTCCCAATAATAACAAATCTGAGTTCATCTTCAGTTCTAGCAGGAATCTCAATTCGGTTGGAATCAATCCAAATTTTTTGTGCTTCTACAAAGTTGACGCCATGTTTATTTTGATTTAAATTGCTTTTTGAAGGATCGAAATCAAATTCCATTATTGATATTAAGACAGATTAATTTAATTTGATTAGCAACTTTAATACTTTTGGTTTCAGTTTAAGTTTAGCGCGTTAATCACTCGAAATCATCTAGCAATCACCAGTAGCATAGCCTAAACAAGATGCTAATTTTTACCCAACGTTGTGAAACCAACTTAGAAGCAACGGAAACCCTTTCTCTCGATGCTGAAGCGCGATCGCGCCCCCGTCAGCATTTACAATTAGATAGTGGTGAACCCTGTTATCTGCGCTTACCGCGAGGAACGGTTCTACAAGAAAATGACTGTTTAACATCAGAAAATAAAGAGAAAATCATCCGTATTGTGGCAAAACCAGAATCTGTCCTTACGGTAAAAGCAACGAAAACTGAAGACTTACTCAAAGCAGTGTATCACCTAGGGAATCGTCATGTTTCCTTAGAAATTACGGTTGATTGCTTGCGGTTATCCCCTGATCCAGTCTTAGAAAAAATGTTGAAACAAATGGGATTAACTGTGATTGCAGAAGTTGCCCCTTTCTTCCCAGAATTAGGAGCTTATCATCATGATCATTGAAGGTAAAATGGAATTGACGCACGGGAGAGTTGATAACCATGAAAGCCTCGTGGAAGTGGATCAAGCCATTGCCAATGTAGTAAGATGCTTTGGTGTGATAGCTTAATCCTACCAATAGATTAAGGACGTAACCCATGAGCAAAAAGATCAGCATTACTTTGGATGATGAAATCCTTGACTTCGTAGATCAACGAACGAACAATCGTAGCAGTTTCATCAACAAGATTATAAAGCATGAGAAGCAAGAGTCTTTCATGGAAGCGTTAGCAGAAGCATATCGAGATCAGTCAAGTGATCCCGATTTCCTAGAAGAAGTATCAGATTTGGAGATAACAGTTAGTGACGGATTATATTAGGTTCGGGTAATTGCTTAGAATTGGTGTTGGGTTTCGTTTCGCTCCACCCAACCTACTTTTTATC
>CAYXDG010000038.1:0-2780 GCA_964463655.1 uncultured Dactylococcopsis sp. | reverse complement strand
GGATTATCACAATGGCTACAAAATGAACTCTCTCACGGCACAATTCGTCTTGAAGCGGCGTTGATGATACGGGGATATCGGTGTTGGCAAAACCAAGCCTTAGAGACTTTAACCGCTTGGAATCAGTGGGGAAGTGCTGTTAAAGAAAGTTTAGAATTGCGGGAACAAAGTTGGCAAATGGGAAATACGCTGATCCGTTTGTTACTCGCCTTAGATTCTGATTCTGATTCTGAGTTAAAAACAGGGATGCAGATGATAGAAAAGCCCTACAATAGCGCGATCGCGTTTGGAATTGCCGCCGCCCACTGGCAAATCGAAGAAAAAGCCGCCATTTTGGGTTATCTTCATAGTTGGGTAAGCAATCTCATCAATGCGGGAGTCAAACTAATCCCACTTGGTCAAACCAACGGACAGCAATTATTATTACAATTACACTCTAAGATTGAAGTGGCAACCCACGAGATCATCACCCTTCCCGATGATAATCTTTATAGCTGTAGCTGGGGATTAGCCTTAGCCAGTATGCAACATGAAACGCAATATAGTCGTCTGTTTCGTAGCTAAATATTACTGAATCAATGGAAAAACAATCATCAATCAATACCTTACGCTTCGGAATCGCTGGCCCTGTGGGTTCAGGAAAAACCGCCTTGTTAGATGCTTTATGTAAAACCCTGCGACATACCTATCAAGTGGCTGTGGTGACTAATGATATTTATACCCAAGAAGATGCCCAATTTTTAGTCAAATCAGAGGCTTTACCGCGCGATCGCGTTTTAGGGGTAGAAACTGGCGGTTGTCCGCACGCAGCTATTCGAGAAGATGCCAGCTTGAATTTAGCCGCCATTGAACAACTTGAACAAAACTTCAACCCTCTCGATTTACTCTTTGTGGAAAGTGGTGGCGATAACTTAGCAGCAACTTTTAGCCCAGAGTTAGTGGATTTGACAATCTATGTGATTGATGTTGCCGCAGGAGATAAAATTCCTCGTAAAGGGGGACCAGGGATTACAAAATCGGACTTATTAGTGATTAACAAAATTGATTTAGCCCCCTATGTTGGTGCTGATTTAGCAGTGATGGAACGGGATGCGAAAAAAATGCGCGGCGATAAACCATTTGTTTTTACCAACCTAAAAACCCAAGACGGGTTAACCACCGTTCAAGAGTTTATCGTGTCTCATCTCAAATTTTCTTAACCGACGATGACCCCTTCTCCCTGGCATGGTGTAGTTAAACTCACCTATAGCAAACAAAATCAGAAAACACAGCCGATACAGTCTTATAGCCAAGCCCCCTATAAACTGCAACGTCCATTTTACCCGCAAGGTGAAAAAATCTGTTATACCACTATTCTGCACACCGCAGGGGGAATTGTGGGTGGTGATCAACTTTCTCAGTCCATTCAATTACAACCGAATACCCATGCTGTCATCACTACCGCTGCTGCGAGTAAAATTTATCGCAGTAATGGTTTAACCGCATCTCAACAGATTAACCTTGAAGTGGGAGAAAAGGCTTGTTTAGAGTATCTTCCCAGAGAAACGATCGTTTTTAATGGGGCTGAATATCAGCAACAGTTACAAGTTAATCTCGCTTCTACCGCAACTTGGTTAAGTTGGGAAACTGTCCGCTTTGGTCGTTCTGCTAGAGGAGAACAGTTTTTGCAGGGGAATTGGCGATCGCGCACCGAAATCTGGCAAGATGGAAGACTAATCTGGGTGGATTGTCCCTGGCTACCTGGAGACAAAACTATTTTAGACAGTCCTCATGGTTTAGGGGGATATCCCTTAGTGGGAACATTAGTTTGGCTGGGACAACCGCTTTCTTCAGAACAGATCACATCGGTTCGCAATTTGTGGCAGGATACAGAAACTAGCGGCGAAGCGGGAACAACTGCTTTAATGTCTGGATTATTATGTCGCTATCGGGGAAATTCTCGCGCTGAGGTGGTAAACTGGTTTACTAACATTTGGCGTTTGTTACGTCAATTTGACGGAAAAGCAACCCCTGTTAAGCCTCGGGTTTGGCAAGTTTGATTAAGCAGTTTTTTTTATTAGTTTTTCTATGCAACTTTCACCTCAAGAAAAAGATAAGTTATCTATTTTTACCGCTGCGTTACTCGCTGAACGACGGAAAGCAAAAGGACTCAAACTCAATTATCCTGAAGCTGTTGCTTATATTTCCGCAGGGCTTTTAGAAGGCGCAAGAGAAGGACGATCGGTTGCTGATTTAATGAGTTATGGTAAAACGTTACTCTCTCGTGAGGATGTGATGGAGGGGATTCCAGAAATGGTAGATGAAGTGCAAGTAGAAGCAACCTTTCCCGATGGTACTAAGTTAGTTACGGTTCATAATCCTATTATTTAAGGAGACTGTTAAAAGATGATTCCAGGAGAAATGCAGATTCAAAGCGGAGAAATTGAACTGAACGCCGATCGCCCTAACGTAACCATAAAAGTAGGAAATCGCGGCGATCGACCGATTCAAATTGGGTCACATTTCCATTTTTATGAAGTCAATTCTGCCCTTAGTTTTGACCGTGAACAAGCCAAAGGAATGCGGTTAGATATTCCAGCAGGAACTGCGGTTCGGTTTGAACCCGGAGATGAAAAAGAAATAACATTAGTGGCTTTAGCGGGTCGCAGAGAAGTTTATGGTTTTAATAATCGTATTAACGGCAAACTCTAATTAGGGTTTTCTGAAAAACTCCAGAAGATCGTTATTTGTTATTTGTTATTTGTTATTTGTTATTTGTTATTTGTTATTTGTTATTTGTT
>CAYXDG010000037.1:7880-34462 GCA_964463655.1 uncultured Dactylococcopsis sp. | reverse complement strand
GGAGTAACTAGGAAGCCCTCGACATAATCTTTGATTTGTCGAGGGAGGATGTCACCCCACCGCGAGAGAATCGGAACATAAATTTTTTGGCCCACCGAGTAAGGGTTTACATTTAAGCAGTATGAACACTGTTGATCCTTTTCAAATGGCTCTTCCGGGAGACAAAGATTGCTTTGCGGTTTTTGTTCGCAGTTGGATGATTGAAGCAGCATACCAAGCAGACTATCAGCTTTCTTTTCTTCAAGATGCCCAACAAACTTTTAAGCGAATGCAGGAAAAAGATTTTCCTAACTTATGCGACATCTACACTTTAATTATTCATCCCAGTTATGAAAAACTAGCCAATGGTTTAGGCTTTCAGAAAATGAGTAGCGATCCGCAACTTTCGATTTATTGGATGTATCAGGCGCTCGATCGCTTTGTGGGTCTTGATTTAAATTCTCTGTCCTTAGACTAGCAATCGTTGCGATGAAATTATCTTCTGGGGTAAAAGTGTATAAACTCATCGCTTGCTCACTGTGAATGATTTCAAACTGATTCTGATCGCTGTCTGAGACCATCACTTCAATTTTTTCTAAACCAGCGATTCCTTCTCCAGTTGCTTTTAAATAAGCCTCTTTTGCCGTCCAAAATCGGAAGAACATTTTCTCTTGGTCATCGGGAGACAGAGAAGATAAATACTCAGCTTCTTGAGGTGTAAAAAAGCGTTCTGCTAAAGATAAGGCTGAGGGTAAAGGGTGGATAAATTCTAGATCAATTCCCACAGTTTGAGAGTTAGAAAAAGCATATAAAGCTAAATTTTTAGAATGAGAAATATTAAACTGTAAAGCGGTTTGATGATGCTTAGCCAAAATCGGTTTTCCTCGGGGAAGATAATCAAAGTTGATGCTTTCTGGGGTTAAATTCAGATCAGTTCCCAGCAGCGATCGCAGAATCCCTCTTCCTGCAATAAAATATCTCTTATGTTCTGGTTTGATCAAACGATTTGCCCGTTGTTTCTCCTCAACATTCAGCAGCGCCCAATAGCTTTTTTCCAGTTGAGGAGAAATGTCTAAGTTTGCTTTCCAAATATCGATCGAGTGTTTGTTATGCAAGGGCTATAAACAGAAAAATAAAACTTAAATATTACTTAATTAAGTTAGTCAAAATCTAGTATACAATAGGAAGGTGGCTAAATTAAACTAATCGATAACCCAGATCGTTTAATAAGTAGTCACTATTTGGCGGTGATTTAAATCGTTTCGGCTCTGTGGACTAGATAACGCCGACGTGACTAGGAGAAGCCTTTTTGGAAAGAAGCAGGAAGTGGACATCAAGTATAGTAAGGTTTCTCAAAAACCTGTCTAGATTTGTATAAGTTCCTCAGAACGGATTAGAAATATCAGAGGTTTTGTCTCTCAACCCCCAAGTTTGGGGGGCTTTACTGAAGTCCAATTGTTACATATAAGGGTGGGTTTGGCTATCCTTACTTTGAGCGCTGATTACTAATGCCAGTGGTCAGGGAATAGCTAAAACTTAACGCAGTGAGCCAAAGACTCGGCGATCGCTTTTCTAGCCAAGATTGATTAGTTTTCAGCCATTGCGGAAACCAACTTTTAAACAAGGCAATAATCACCGCATCAAAGGTAAAGCTGAGATAACTTCCCACCCATCGGAAGAAGTCTCTGGCCCCTGCTTGTTGCCAAATCCAACCAATCAAAGCAGGATTCATCCAAGCTGCTTTTAAGGCGAGACGGTTGAATAATACCCAGCCAGCACAATCCTTAATGAAGGTGTCGGCGACTTCTGGGGGTTCATTGGCGAGTAAGCCAAAAAAGGTATTTAACATGGCGTTGATCCGTTGCGGGGGAAGGGTTTTCCTTGTGGGGACCATCATTCCTTTAGAAAACAGCCATGTGACAGCAACGTTACTCTGATAAGCACGAACTTGGTTAAGATTTTTTGCCTCTAAAAGGTCATGTTTGAGCGCAGTATCAAGGAGAGTGGTTAAGCGATCGAGGTTGCGAACTAATGACCCAAACCCTGTAAACACTAGCGGAGACTGTAAAGAAGCAGCATCCCCCAGCGCAAGCAAGCGATCAAATGCAACAGTGCGATCGCGTTTTCCGACGCTGAAATGTCCAGGAATATAGCCAAATGTCGCCTTTTTCCATTCCAGTTCTTCCATGTTGCAGCGACGATACTCTGGCAAGATTGTAAAGAAATCTTCATACATCTCTAATAAAGAGCCAGGATTATCTGGATGAACTTCGTGGTAGTGGAACAGATAAATAGTTAATTCCTCCTCTGCTGCAGGGAATAGTTCCCAAATCAGTTGTCGTCCGCGAGAAATATCTCCATGAGAATTTAAAACATCTCCATAGTTAGAATCCCAGACCCCTTCAGGAAAGCCTCGTTTGACCGTTGCACCCACTGTCGGACAAACACTATCAAATGCGCGATCGCGGTTCAGTTGCCAAGCAATCGGAGAGGCCGATCCCATTGCATCGATTAATAAGCGTCCTACGGCTTTTTTGGCGATATTCGTCGCTAAATGCCGACATTCTACCGTTACCGCCGTCTCACTCACCCCTGCTTCAACAAACTCCGTCTCATCCCAGATTATCCCTCCAGCAGCCCGTAATTTTTCACCACACATTTCTAGGAGTTTCTCTGAGTCAAGGGCGACATTGAGAACCGTTGGCGTGTGGAGGATATCCCCTCTTAAAAATTGTGGGTTATTCCCATCAAAAAACTTGTTATACCCATCTCGATATTCCCTTGCAATCACCCTTTCAAACTCATCAGGAGTGAATAATCCCAAATCAATCAGCGCTTGAAACTCTTGGCGAGAGATATTCCACTCACGGTTCATCCGTCCAAAGGGGAGACGTTCCATCAACAAAACCCGATAACCTCGTTGCGCCATCACCGCAGCATGAATGACCCCTAACGCCCCTCCCACATAAATTAAATCATAGTCAGGGGTTGAGTTGCTTTCCGTTCGTTTAACCACCGTTTTCGGTTTTTGGGGACGACGAACTTCTTTGCGCCAGCGTTTCTCCCACCAATAGGCGCGAGTGAGGTCAGCTTCACCATTGGGAAGTTTTTGGAAAAAGTGGACGGTTTTGGGATAATAAGCTGCTAATGCCGAAAAAATCGACTCTTGAGAGAGGTCAATGTTAGGGGGTTCTGGATAAGTGAGGGGAAAGACCGATTGTAAAGAAAACTTTAAATTCTGACCCAAGCGACGGGCAAAGGGAACAGGGAACTTACCCCAGCGAAAAACTTTCAGATAGGTGGTATTCTGCAACGACCAAGTAAAAATCGACAGTTCTCCGGGTGTCGTCGGGAACTGTAATCTTAGTCCTTGAGTCGTATATTTTTTATAATCAGGATCAATTTGCCAGCTTTCTTGTAACCACTGGCAAACCGCAGTAGAATCACTGATCGGAATTTCGGTATAGAGGATTTCTTCCATGATGTTTCTTTAAGAATATGCCAATAGTTGGTCAAATGAACATAAAGTACGCTAGACTCTCAGATACTAAAAATTAAAATCGTTTAAAAAAAGTTAACATTTTTATCATTCGTTAACAAAAAGCCATGAATTATCCCATCCCAGTCACCATCGAAGAAATAGAAGCCCTCGAAAAGAACCCAGTTGACGAAGAACTCATCGCAGCAGCGATCGCAGGAGTGGTGAAAATCGCCCAAGCGCAAGGGAAAAGCCTAGACGAATTAACCGCAGAAGTCCTCGCAGACGATCATTGGTTAGATTCCTCCCAAAGACGATGGCTTAGTGATATTGTGACGCAAGCGTGGCAGAGTTTTTGTCATAATGACTCATAAAACTCCCTGATTGCTCATGTCACCAACAGTTAGTCTAGTTTCTGCTCAATCTTACCAACTTCCAGATTTAGAAAATTCCATTCGGGAGGTTTTAGCGCCTCTCGGTGGAATGGAAGCGCTTGTCTCATCGGGAAACAAGGTTTTACTCAAACCTAATCTTCTCACAGGTTCTCGTCCCACTAAAGAATGTATTACTCGCCCAGAAATTGTGGTGACAGTTGCCAAACTGGTGCGAGAAGCGGGAGGAGACCCTTTTATCGGCGATAGTCCCGCTTTTGGGAGCGCTCGCGGTGTGGCAAAAGCCAATGGTTATCTTCCGTTTTTAGAACCCTTAAACATTCCAATCGTGGAATTTCAGGGAAAACGTTATGAAACCGCTAGCGAGGAATTTGATCATCTGCGCTTGTCCAAGGAAGCGATGTCTGCAGATGTAGTGATTAATTTGCCCAAGGTGAAATCTCATAGTCAGTTAACCCTAACATTAGGCGTGAAAAATTTATTTGGTTGTGTCCCTGGTAAAATGAAAGCCTGGTGGCACATGGAAGCGGGAAAAGATAGCAACCGCTTCGGACAAATGTTAGTAGAAACTGCCAACGCGATCGCGCCAAATTTAACCTTAATCGATGGCATTATCGGACATGAAGGGAATGGTCCCAGTGGCGGAGAACCCCGCTTCCTCGGCTTATTAGGGGCATCTGTGGACGTTTTCGCGCTCGATCGCGCCCTCACTGAAATCTTAAGAGTCAACCCTCAACAAGTCCCCTCGATCGCTGCTTCTTTGCGCCAAGGGTTATGTCCTGATCTTGAAGCAATTCACTTTCCCTTAGCAACACCCAGCGATCTGCAAATTTCAGACTGGAAACTTTCGGATCAGTTGTACCCGATTGATTTTGGCGCACCGAGAGTCTTACGATCTTTAGTGAAACATCTTTACATCCGTTGGATTCAAGAACCAGCAAATTAGTCATTGGTTATTGGTCTTATGTTCCCCTCTTAAGACGAATGACAAATGATAAATGACAAACATTAACTGCTCACTGGTCACTGATTACCGTATGAATGGGGACAACTTGCACAACACAATTACTATAGCCTAATCCTTCTAAACTTTGTACAAATTCTGGTGTCCAAAAGGTTTCTTGAATAGGAATATTTTTCTGTTTTAAGATAGACAGGAGGCGCGATCGCGCAATTCCAGAAAGTGCTTGATTTACTGGGGGAGTCCACCAACTCCCCGCTTTCCAACCCCATAAATTTCCCGTTGCTGTTTCTAACCAATTCCCCGTTTCATCCACTAAAATTGCCTCTTGCGCTCCTTTTTCCTTTGCCCTTTTCAAAGCTAACCAACTGGCTAAATAATTCCCTGTTTTTTCAGTGGGAAAACTGCGTTGAAACCCTTTTTCATTCGCGACCCAAGCAGTAATTCCCTTTTCTTGTTTGTCCCCTAAATCTGCTGGTAATTCTCGTCCAGTAATCCATTCTTTCCCATCTGAAAAGACAGTAATTCGCAAAACTGGGAATGATTGACTTAAAATTTTAGCGCCTTTTTTGACTTGTTTCCAGTTGGGAAATTGCCAAGAAAATTTTTGTAGTGTTTGTTTTAGGCGCTGACAATGATCAGACCATTGGGTTAAATCATGATCTAAATTTTGTTCATAAACCCGTAAAGTGGTAAAGACAGTTGCGCCATAAAGTAAAGCAGGATCAGAAATGGGAAGCGTAATTGTATTTTCTGCTAATAATTGACCATTATACCAATAAACCATACACTATCTCTCATCCCATATTTTTAAAGAAATGATAAACGTACCTAATGATGATCTCCCCTAACCCTCCTCACTAAAGCTCCGGTTACTAAGGGGTAAAAAGATGACTAATAGGTGGAAAATTGCGATATGCTATCTGATATTACCCTAAAAGAATTTTTGCTGTGGCTACTGAGAAAGCGAAAACGGTTTCGGGTCAGTGGAAACTCAATGCTTCCTTTACTCAAACCAGACGAAGAAGTATTAATTGATCCAAACATTCATGATCCGAAACTTCTAAAAATTGGCGATATTGTTGTCGCTAAACATCCCAATAAAACCAATTTGCAACTGATTAAACGCATCACTGCTATTACAGCAGAAGGAGACTATTTTTTAGCAGGAGATAATGGTCAAGCAAGCACAGATAGCCATGTATTTGGAACAATCAAATTAGAGCAAATTGTTGGGCGAGTGACTTGTCGTTTTAGTTAGAAAAGATCAAAATGAATTGAACAACTGGTTAGCTATTAATTGCCATATTGAAAAACTGCTCGATCGCAGATATCTTATAAAAAATCATTTGAGCTTACTAGGAGCGATCGCGTTTTTTTCCCAGACTTAATTCTCCTTCCAAAAAGTCAATGAACTGTCTTGCACTGCGTCCAGAACGTCCATTATGGCGAGTTGCCCACTGTTTAGCCCTGAACTCTAATTCTTCAGAAGAAAGGGGAATTTGTGCGAGTTTAGCGAGATGATGAATAATGGTTAGATAAGCGTCTTGGTTGGGTGGTTCAAAGGTAAGGGTTAAGCCAAAGCGATCGCTGAAGGATAATTTTTCTTGCATGGTATCCCAAGCGTGAACCTCGTCTTGATCTTGAGGACGGGGGCGATCGTCGAAAAACTCTCGAATCAGATGGCGACGGTTTGAAGTTGCATACACCACCACATTTTTTGCCCTTGCCGTAACACTTCCTTCTAAAACCACTTTTAACGCCTTAAACGCATCATCATCCTCTTCAAAAGAAAGATCATCTACAAAGATAATAAACTTTTGGGAAACCCCTCGCAATTGTTCTAAAATTGCAGGTAAATCTTGTAATTGGGATTTCGGAACTTCCACTAATCTTAAGCCTTCTTGGACATACTCATTAAGCAATCCTTTAACTAAAGAAGACTTCCCAGACCCACGACTTCCATAAAGTAAAACATTGAGTGCGCGATAACCTTTGAGGAGAAATTCGGTATTTTGAATTAAATGCTCCTTTTGCCAATCATAACTAACAATTTCTGTCAAATTGATCGGGTCAGGATGAGCAATACCAATTAATGTTTGATTGTGCCAAGTAAATGCTCGATATCGGGCAAAAATACCACAGCCATTTTGTTGGTAATGTTCGGCGAGTTGGGGTAAGCTCGATCGCCAATCTTTGCTTTCATGGAGAAAATGATTTTTCTGAAAACCGCTTTCCCAAGACACAGGTAAATCATTTAACTGACAACTGCTTTTCACCCAGATACTAAGGACTTTCGTATCGCATTCATAGAGATACTGTAACGCATTGAGATCATGTTTAGTTGCTTCTATTAAAGGTTGAGGAAGCGCTTCTAAACCAACCGCTTGCACTTGTTTAGAAAAAGGATTTTCATCTATGAGAATTTTTTCAACGAAATAATCTTGCCATGTTTGCTGAGAGTAAGCTAGATTTTTAAATAACTGGCTATAGGCTTTGATGCAAGCATTGGGATTTTCATTTTTGTGTAAGCGTTGTAAAACATCTAGAAATGTCTCTGCGATCGCATCATTGAAAACGGACTGATAGAGTAATAAAGACGAGACTTGTTGTAATAGAAAACTAGCAGAAATCATTATTTGAAATTATTGTACATTTATAGCGCTACAGGTGTTGTTTAGGACATTCTGGAGAATAGTAGCGACCGAGACGGTCGCACTCCCAGCCACATTAAACGTCCTAACCTAATTGTGTACTGCTATATCATAATCAATTTAAGATTAAGGGAGTTCTCAGGCACAACTAAGGTCGATCGTTTGTAATAAAATTAACGCATCGAACGCAGTGGAGAAAAAATAATGGCAGTGGAATATGATATCGTCATCATTGGCGGAGGTTCTGGCGGATTAGTGGTTGCTAGCGCAGCAGCACAGTTAAAGGCAAAGGTCGCATTAGTGGAAAAAGACCGCTTAGGTGGAGACTGTCTCTGGTTTGGTTGTGTTCCTAGCAAGTCTCTGCTTCATGCTTCTAGAATCGCCTATGAGGTAAAAACAGGTTCTCGCTTCGGGATATACACAGCCCCTCCCGATATCCAATTTTCAGAAGCGATCGCTCATGTCCAGAAAGTGATTAGCACCATCCAACCTCATGATTCCCCAGAACGCTTTGAAGGGTTAGGGGTAGAAGTGATTTTTGGGGAAGGTCAGTTCAAAGACAAAAAAACCTTCACCGTTAATGGACGTGACTTAAAAGCCCGTGCGTTTGTGGTTTCTACTGGGTCTCGTCCCCAAGTTCCCCCCATTGAAGGGATTAAAGAAGCAGGGTTTCTCACCAATGAACAGGTGTTCTCCCTCAAAGAACGTCCTGAGTCTTTAGCCGTTATCGGTGCAGGACCGATCGGGTGTGAATTAGGACAAGCATTACATCGTTTAGGCTCACAAGTGACGCTCATTTCTAGTCGCGATCGCATTTTACCCAAAGAAGACCCCGAAGCAGCACTGGTAGTAGAAAAGCAACTGGAAAAAGAAGGGATCAAAATTATCAAAGAAAAAAGGGCGCAAAAAGTCGAAATAATTGATGGAAAAAAACATCTTTGGGTGGGAGAAGAGAAAGTGATTGTTGATGAAATATTAGTCTCCTCTGGTCGTGTGCCAAATGTTGATTCCCTCAACTTAGAAGCAGCAGGAGTAGAATACACCGAAAAAGGAATTGTTATCAACGAAAAACTACAAACGTCTAACAAGAATATTTATAGCTGTGGCGATGTCATTGGTGGTTATCAGTTTACTCATGTGGCGGGTTACGAAGCAGCAGTCGTCATTCAAAATGCGTTATTTTTCCCCTCAGCAAAAGCAGACTATCGAGTGATTCCTTGGGCAACTTTTACCGAACCAGAATTAGCTCATGTCGGGTTAACAGAAGAACAAGCCAGAAAACGTTATGGAGACAAAATAGAGGTTTTAAAACAGGACTTTGCTGAAGTCGATCGCGCTCAAGCTGAAGGGGCAACGGAAGGCTTTGCTAAGATTATAACCACCCCCAAAGGAGAAATTTTAGGAGCGCATCTTGTTGGGCGATCGGCTGGAGAATTAATCCATGAAATTATCTTAGCTATGAAGAATAATTTACCTGTTTCAGCGCTGACTGGAATCATTCATATTTATCCTACCCTTTCTGAAGTAAATAGTAAAGCAGCGTTGCAACTGAAAAAACGCAATTACGCCAAGAATAAACGGTTACAAAATATTCTGCAAAACCTGTTTACTTTTCTACGTTCCATTCGTTAGAAAACATGATCCCAAGGCTTCTAAGCGATCATTAATTTGTCCCCAAGATTTAATCATAACAAACGTAGGTTGGGTAGATCGTAGCGAAATCGAACAGGATACTACTTTACTTTTTGAAATCAGTTCGCTGAAGAAAAAATATCGGAAAAGTGGAGAAACGAGATTAAATCTCGCGCGCGTAACCACCTTTGAAATCCAAGTTTTTCAAAATGTGGAGAACTCAAAAGTAACTGAGAAATGCTAGATTAAAAGAGAGAGTTGTGTCAGAGAGTTGTAATGGTGAAAAAAGTCATTATTGGAATGATTCGCTTTTATCGGGCGTTTATTTCACCCTTGTTTCCGCCGAGTTGTCGTTTTCAACCCACTTGTTCCCAATATGCGATCGAGGCGGTGGAAAGATTTGGCATCATAGAAGGGAGTTGGTTAGCGATCAAGCGAGTGTTACGCTGCCACCCGCTACACCCTGGAGGCTATGATCCGGTTCCCATCAAGAAAAATAAAGAGTAGGGTTTGCCTTGTCCACCCAAAAAAAAGGTCGTAGCAGAGATTTCTACAACGACCAGAAGACATAGGAAAGGGATTGAATTTAGTTTTCTGATTGCTTAACTCGGGATTCTGCTTTTGCCATTACTTCCGCTTTACTATCAAGCATTTGTCCTGGGTAATGTTCTAATTCTTTTGTGGAAAGGGCGATCCGTCCTTGGGTTTCGTCCACATCCACAATCATCACTTTGAGGGTTTCTCCCACTGTAAAAAGAGCTTCTAAGGATTCGACTCGTTTTTGACTTACTTGTTTGATATGCAGTAAACCTGTTATCCCCGCAGCGATTTCCACAAAAGCACCATAAGGCTTAAGATTAACAATTTTCCCTTCAATCAGACTCCCTGCGATAATCTGACCCATTGCGTCAGCTTTTGCTGCTTCTCGTTGGGATAACACAAGGCGCTTGTCTTCGGTGTTGACTTCAATTAGTAATCCAGTCACGGTTTGACCAATGAGATCATCTAGATTGTCGGCTGCGATCAGATGCGATCGCGGCATAAACGCCCGCAACCCCATGACTTCCCCCTTCAGACCACCGCGATTGCTACCAGTAACTTGCATTTCGACAGGATTACGTTCAGTTTGGTAGGTTTCCAAGGTTTCCCACACTCGTTGTTCTTGTAGCTGTTTTCGGGAAAGGGTCACTTGTCCATCAGCATTTTGCTCACGAATGACGAGAAATTCGAGTTCTTCGTTAAGGGGAATCACTTCCTCAAAAGAGTTCACTGGGCCGAGGTTAGCTTCAGCAAACGGCAGCAATCCTGGAGATTTCCCACCGATATCAATATAAGCATAATTATTATCGTAGTTAACAGCTTTTCCGGGTACAATTTCACCTTTTTGAAAGTGATAATCGTAATCGGCGAGAGCTTTTTCAAAGTCGTCCTGAGAGAAGGGGACGTTGGCTTGAGATTCGGGAGAAGGGGTGAAATCAGAGGTCATCTTCAATTAAACAGTAGGCGTAAAAAATTGGGTTGAGGGCTTCCCTCCTTTCCCCCATTGGGAGGGATGTCAGGGAGTCCCTTGGGAATCGCAGAACGGATCACTGTTTCAAAATTTCTTGAAACAATCCTTTCACACGCTCCCAAGCATCTTGAGCAGCACTAGGTTGATAACTAGCTCGTTGGTCACAGAAAAAGCCATGATCGGCTCTATCATAGCGAAAGATACGATGAGGGATGTTCTGTTTTTTAAGTTCTGCTTCAATCTGATCCACTTGGTCTAAGGGAATTAAGGGGTCTTCTGTGCCAAAGAAGGCGTAAATTGTCCCTGTAATGTCTTTGGTGCGGGTAATGGTGGGTTCACCCCCGCCAGGGGTCTGAGTGGGGATTCCTGCGCCATAAAAGGAGGCTGTGGCGTTAATATCAGGAAGGGTTGCAGCCAGATACGCCACATGACCGCCAAAACAAAAACCAATACAGCCAAAGCCATTTCCTTGACATTGGGGAAGCGATTTCAAATAGTCGATCGCAGCTTGAAGATCATTAAGGAGTTCAGTGGCTTTTGTATTTTCTTTATGTTTTCTTCCTTGTTCTAAATCTTCGCTGGTATAACCGACAGCAAAGCCAGGCGCTTGACGTTGATAAATGGCGGGAGCAATGGCGATATAGCCTTCTTTTGCTAAGCGTTGGGTGACTTCTTTAATATGGTCATTCACTCCAAACACTTCTTGAATAACAATAACACCAGGATAGGTTTCTGTGGTGGTTGGTTGCGCGAGATGGGCTTCAACTTGGACATCTCCCGCATCAATTTTAATGTCTTCGGTTTTAATTTCTAAGGCGCTCATAGATTTTATAATTCTAAAACTTCACTTTTGAATTGTATCTTTTATTTGTTCGTTGTTCTTCATTTTCCCCTTAAATCACGGATCAGCATTATTCATTATTCATTGTTAATTATTACCCCGTCTTCGAGATAAGTAATGCGATCGGCCACATCTTGAATTCTAGGGTCATGGGTAACAATTAAAACGGTACAACTGTGTTCTTTGGCTAAACGGCGTAATAATTCTGTCACCTGATGACCGCTTTGGGAGTCAAGCGCTGCGGTGGGTTCATCGGCCATAATTAAAGGGGGGTTTCCCGCTAGCGATCGCGCGATCGCAACCCGTTGTTTTTGTCCTCCTGATAAGTCTCTTGGCTTTTGATTTGCGTATAATTCTAAACCCACTTGTTCTAATAAAACTTGTGCTTCATAACGAGCTTTTTTCTCGCTATATCCTTTGATATTGAGGATAATTTCTACATTTTCCGCAGCCGTTAATGCAGGGAAGAGATTAAAATTCTGGAAAATAAAGCCAATGTATCGGCGACGAAATGCTGTTCTGTTTTTCCGAGAGAGTTTTGTGATATTTTGTCCGCATAAATAAACTTGTCCTTCTGTGGGGGTAAGTAACCCCGCAAGGATGGAAAGAAAGGTGGTTTTTCCAGACCCAGAAGGACCCATTAACAGTTGAATACTCCCGCGACTCGCTTGCCAATTAATTCCTTTGAGAATTGGCATTTTTTGTCGTCCTGACTGGAAAAACATGGCAATGTTTTCAGCATAAATTGAAGTATTTGCTGCTAAGTTTGAGTCTGGAAAATGATTCGATCGCGCTTGGGTTTTAAATAACACAATACTGATTTTAAAAAACTAAGCCTTAAAAACAATGGCTGGATCAACGCGGTTGACTTTTTGGATGGCAAAAATTGCTGAACCTATACACATCATAATCGTTAACATAAAAATCGCGATCGCGCTAGTGGGAGTAATCAAAAGTAACAACCCTTGACTGGTATTGATTAGATGCGCTAACCCCAGACAGATGATTAATGCTGGGAGATAGCCTAAAATAGCCATCCACAGCGCTTGTTCGATAATCACCCGATAAATCATCCCTGCTGAGGCTCCCATTGCTTTTAAGGTGCCAAATTCCTTAAGATGATCGGAGACAGAAGAATATAAAATCTGACTGACCACAACCACTCCCACGATCACTCCCACTAAAGCGCCTAATCCTAGGATAAACCCGATGCCTGTGCGCTGTTCCCAATAATTTTGCGTCTTCTGGCTTAATTCTTCCTGAGTATAGACGGTGATTTGATTTAATTCTGTTTGTAGTTTTTGCTTGAGGTCGGAAATATCCACTCCTGTTGCTGGTTTGACGAGGATAAAGGTAATTACATCGGAAGCAACTAAATCTCGGGGTTGGCTGGGAATTTCCACTGGGGTTTCCTCTTTTCTTGGCTGAAAGCGATTCACACATTCTAATTGCGCTGAACCTTGAGGTAAACGACACTCTAACTGTGATGTCCCTCCTGCCATTAAGTAAGCATTAGCATTTTTGAGAGAGGTTAACACAAAGGGATTAGAAATCATTGACGCATTCCCCTCAGTGATTCCCACAAGCTTTGCAGGTAAGTAATTCATTCGCGCTTCTATTCCTGTTTGGGGAATATTCAGACTATCTTTGTCTGTGCGATCGATCATTACTGTGTAAGGATCATTAAGCTGCTTCAAATTCCCTTCGAGAATTTTAGGGGGACGATATAATTCACCATTGGGATTAAAACCAACCAGTCTAGCTCTGCCCATATTTCCTTCTGGGGGATACCATTGCGCTCCTGAAAACAGCAATCCTTCTGCTTGAGCCACTCCTGAAACTTGACGAGCCTTAATCAGTTCAGAAACTGGGATTGGCTGAGTCAATTCTAACTGGACAAGGGCATCAGATGCAATCCAAAGAGGTGCAGAAGAATTATCAACCAGCACCACAGTGGAGAGACTAAAACCGCTAAAAATTCCAGTTTGTAGAGTCACTAAACTCACTGCAAACAAGATTCCCGCTTGCGCTACTAAAAAACGGGGAATATCTTCTAATAAGTTTTTACGAGCAAGGGAAACCATAACTTTATTAGTCCTTAGTCATTCGTCATTGGTCATTGGTTATCAAAGAACAAAGAACTAAATTTATGTTAATTCAATTTGGGAGTCATCGCCAATTAAAAAGCGCATGGCTTTAGGGCGTTTGGGAGCAACTTTTAACTCGACTCTTTCCCCAATTAAACTGTCAACAATTCGCTGTTGAATATGTAAAACTTTTGCATCTTTTAAGATGACACTATGTTCTAAATCAGCTTCAATTAATTTTACGCCATCAGCAATGCTGCTATAGGGGCCAATAAAACAGTTTTCTAGAACACAATTTTCTCCAATAATGACGGGGCCGCGAATGGTAGAGTTAATGATTCTTGTTCCTTTTCCGATTTTAACTCGCCCAATAATTTCTGAGTGATCATCAATTTCCCCTAAAACTTCTATGTTTAATCGGGTATCAAGAATAATGCGGTTTGCTTCTAATAAATCGTCTTTTTTTCCTGTGTCTAACCACCAGCCTTGCAGTTGACGCGATCCCACATTTTTTTTCTGATCAATTAACCATTGAATTGCGTCAGTAATTTCTAATTCTCCTCTTGCTGATGGTTTAATGGCTGCGATCGCGCTATGGATAACACTCTTAAAGAAATAAACCCCCACCAGCGCTAAACTAGAGGGGGGGTCTTTGGGCTTTTCAACTAATTCTAAAACTTTCCCTGTTTCATCAACTTTCGCCACACCAAAAGCGCTAGGATTAGAGACCGATCGCAATAAAATTAAAGCATCTTCATTCTGCTCTTTAAACTCTTTTAAAAACGTGCTTAAATCTGCCTCGACAATATTATCCCCTAGATACATAATAAACGGAGAATCCCCTAAAAAGGGTTGAGCCACTTTCACTGCATGAGCTAACCCTGCGGGTTGATCTTGAATAATATAAGTAATCCTCGCGCCAAACTGACTTCCGTCTCCTGTTTTGTCTTTAATTTCTTGTCCTGTTTCTGGACTAATAATGATACCAATTTCTGTAATTCCTGCAGCAACAATCGCGCTAATTCCGTACCATAAAATCGGTTTATTGGCAACAGGAACTAATTGTTTTGCCCCTGTATAAGTGAGAGGACGGAGTCTGGTTCCTTTTCCACCAGAAAGGATTAGTGCTTTCATAGATTTTGCGTTGATAATTGGGTTAACATTTCTCTTAAACTGACTCGCCATTGGGGGGGACGAGTTCCCAAAATTTTACCAATTTTTTGACCTGATAAAACAGAGTAATCAGGTCGTTTTGCTGGGGTAGGATATTCAGCCGTGGGGATGGGTAAAACGCGATGGACTTTTAAGGGAAAATGGAACGCTTTTGCTTCCTCAAAAATTGCGATCGAAAAGTCATACCAACTTGCAACACCACTATTAGTAAAATGATAAACTTCTTGAACGGGATCAGTGGGTAATTTTGTCATTAATCCCATAATTGCTTTTGCAATGTCATTTGTCCAAGTGGGCGTTCCGATCTGATCAGAAACCACTTTTAATTCTTCTCTTTCTTTGCCTAAGCGTAACATAGTTTTGACAAAGTTTCCTTTCCCATAAACCCCATAAACCCAGGCTGTACGAAGAATGATATAATTATTACAACTATTTTTAATCCCCACTTCTCCTGCTAATTTCGATTGACCATAAACCCCGATCGGGTTGGGTTCATCTTCTTCAGTATAGGGTTTATTATTTGTTCCCGAAAAGACGTAATCTGTGGAAATATGAATTAATCTTGCGCCAATTTTTTCAGCGCTTTCTGCTAGAATTGTAGGTGCATCGCCATTGACCACATGAGCTAATTCTGGTTCACTTTCTGCTTTATCAACGGCTGTATAAGCACCACAATTAATAACCATATCAGGTTGATGATGGTTCACACAATCACGAACTTGATCGGGGTTGCTGAGGTCAAGGCTTTCTTTGGAGAGGGCGATTGTTTCTCCCATTTGTGTTAACAATGGTTCTAATTCTTGACCCAGTTGTCCTGTTTTACCAGTTAAAAGAATTTTAGTCATATAAGTCTGCTTCTTTCAGTAATTTTCCCGCTTGATCTTTCCCTGATAAAATTGGCTCTTTTGTTGTTTCCCAATCTATGTTTAATTCAGGGTCATTCCAGATTATACTGCGTTCGTGTTCAGGAGCATAATAATTTGTTGTTTTATACAAAACTTCAGCCACATCAGAGCGAACATAAAAGCCATGAGCAAACCCAGCAGGAACCCATAATTGTTGTTTATTATTAGCACTTAAAACGCAACTCACCCATTGACCAAAGGTAGGGGAACTGCGACGAATATCAACAGCAACATCAATAATTTCTCCAATGATAGCACGAACTAATTTGCCTTGAGCTTGTTGGATTTGATAGTGTAATCCTCGCAGGACATTATTTTGCGATCGCGAGTGATTATCTTGGACAAAGATAACATTGATTCCTGTTTTTTCGGAAAACTTTTTGTCATTAAAACTTTCCATAAAAAAGCCGCGATCGTCTCCAAAGACTTGTGGTTGAATAATCATAACATCAGGAATTTTTGTTTGAATAATCTCCATAATTTTATAGGATAAGTAAAGAAAAGAACTATGCAGTGCTGAGTTATGATATTTTCTCAGATTATTGGTCAAGCGCAGGCGATCGAGTTATTAAAAAGTGCGATCGCCAGCCAAAAAATTGCTCCAGCTTACTTATTCAGTGGCCCTGAAGGTGTGGGAAGATATCTCACTGCTCTTGAGTTTACCACTTTACTTCTAAGGAGGGAAGAAAATTTTTCTGTGGTTCGCCAAAAAGTTCAGCATGGGAATCATCCAGACTTGTTAATCATTGAACCTACCTATCTCCACCAAGGAAAACTCCTCCCAGAAGCGGAAGCGGAAGCAGAAGGATTAAAACGAAAATCACTCCCACAGATCAGAGTTGAACAAGTAAGAGAAGTGACAAGGTTTCTCTCTCGTCCTCCCCTAGAAGCTGACCGCGCTGTGATTATTATTAATTCAGCGCACACAATGGCTGAGTCTGCTGCGAATGCGTTACTAAAAACTTTAGAAGAACCCGGATCAGCCACTTTAATTTTAATCGCACTCAGCGCTGATTCCTTGTTACCAACTTTAGTTTCACGGTGTCATCGGATTCCATTTTCTCGTTTAGGAAGTGCAGAATTAAAACAAGTTTTGACTAACATTGGCAAAAGTGAGATCATAGAAAAAGAGGCTGTTTTTGCAATGGCGCAAGGGAGTCCTGGCGCAGCAATTAAAGCAACAGAAAATCTTGAAAGCATTCCTAGTCCTTTATTAAAACAGCTAGAAAACTTGATTCACAGTTCAGAAAAATCGTTTTTGACCAACCTTGAACAAGGGTTTAGCTTAGCAGAAGAAATAACAAAGACCCTTGATTTTCAAACCCAAGTCTGGTTAATTGATTATCTTCAACAAGAGTATTGGGAAAGCTGCTTAAATGGTGAGTTTTCGTCAAAGATTGAACAAGGATTACAACAACTTGAAACCAGTCGCCAACTGTTGTTAAATTATGTCCAACCGCGTTTAGTTTGGGAAGTGACCCTCTGGGAAATTCTTAAAAGCAAAGGGATTTGTTAGCGCGATCGACTCATGATGTTATAATTAATCCGTTTTGATCAAGAACAAAATTAAACATGAAATTAGAAAATCCTGTTTCTCGCCAACACTTCTCTCAGTGGCAACTTTTTTTCATTCAAACCCTCATGGTTTCTGCTTTTTTTTGCCTCTATTTTTTATTAGAAGAAAATATGGGTCGGGTGAATGAAGTGAATGTTTTACCCTTCGCCAGACAACACGCCGATCCTAGTTGGATTCCCAAAGAATGGTATTATAATTTACCAGGGGGCTATCGCACTGCTTTTATCTTTATTTTCGGGAATCTAGCAGCCAAATTTGGATTTTTATTCACTTCGATCGCGGGTCGTTTTTTAGCTTTTACCTTAATCGCCAGTGGGTTTGTTTTTTTGGCTCGGACTCTAAAATTAACATTGATTTCCTTATTGGTTGCAGTTACGGCTCTTCTTTTAAGCACATATTCTCAAGGATTATATGCAGAAGAATGGATCATTCGCGCCTTGGAACCAAAAGCGATCGCCTATGGTTTCTTATTACTGGGAATTAGCTTTATGCTACGGGAAAACTATCGGTTAATGGCGTTATTTTTAGGCTTAACAATTAGTTTTCATGTGTTAGTAGGAGGATGGGCTGCGATCGCCGTTGCAATTTTTTTTCTGATGCGTCGTCCTGATGTCTTTTTGAAGTTTCAACGCTTAATAATTCTCGCCGTTATTTACCTTTTAGCTGCAAGTTTAGCCATTAGACCTATTCTTCAACAACTCACATCTGATGCTACTGAAAGTATTCCCCCAGCTTCCTATATTTATGTTCATTTACGCACTCCCCACCATCTTAATCCAGCTTATTGGTCATTTTTTAACGAGATCGAACCCATTATTTATTTTATCGTCTTTGTGGTCACAATGATTACTTTATGGAAACGGAAAGAACAGCCTCAACTCGATTTAGGAATCTTTGCGTTATGTACAATGATTCCCTTCCTCTTTGGGGTGATCATTTCTCCTTGGGATACGCAAGGAAAAATCTTACAATATTATCCTTTCCGTCTCGGAGATATTATGTTTCCGTTAATCACTTGCTTATTGTTCTTATATTTATTGCAAAGTCTTTTTTTTCAAGATAAAATCGGCAAGCAAGGGTTTATTTTCTTCTGTGTTCTTGTCCTTTCAATTAGTGTCTTTGTGCAAGGGAAAGATTTTTATGAATCCGCGATCGCTCTCCAAGACTTTCCCAGCAAAGATCAAATGGTGAATCCTGAATGGAAAGAAATGTGTTCTTGGATTCGAGAGAATACTGATAACAATGAACGGTTTATTTCTCATCCCATAGAAGACATTACCTTTACTTGGTTGAGTGAAAGAGCGACAATTGTCAAGTATAAATTTGTCCCTGCTGTTAGTGCTGCGGTTGCTGAATGGTATCAGCGCTTAAATGATTTAAGCGGAACAATTGATCTTACCAAAGCAGAAGATAAAAAGACCCTAGAAAAGTTGCTTCACCAAGGATATCCTACCCTAACCACAGAACAAGTTCGTGCTTTAATGGATAAATATGAAGCCAATTACATCGTCACCAATATTAATCATAAACTGGACTTAGAAACCGTACACCAAAACTCTATTTATATCCTTTATGCTAAATCTTAACTGATCAAATGCTCTCAAAAAGTCTGAAAAAAGATGTCTGGTTTCTGCTGAGTCTCTTCGTGGCTCTTATTTATTCTTCTCTCGCTCTCCAAGAGGGATTTAGTGATGATTATATCGTCCAAGATGATGCTCGTCAGCACGTTTTTTGGATGGCAAGATTTGTTGATCCTAGTTTGTTTCCCAATGATTTAATCGCTGATTATTTTCAATCAGTTGCACCTGTGGGGTATAGTAACTTATATCGTCTTGCTAGTGCATTGGGAATTCATCCCTTTGTCTTTAACAAGTCTTTACCTCTGATCTTAGATATCATTACAACCAGCTACTGTTTCTTGTTTTCTTTACAATTGTTTCCCATTCCGTTTGCAGGATTTTTGAGTAGTTTATTTCTCAATCAATATCTCTGGTTGAGGGATGATTTAGTCTCAGCAACCCCAACTGCTTTTATTTATCCATTCTTGATGGCTTTCCTCTATTATTTGGTAAAACGTTTACCCCTTCCCCTCTGGATCGCGATCGCGCTGTTAGGATTATTTTATCCTCAAGGTTTATTAATTACATCTGGTGTTTTAGTCTTCAATGCCATCTTGAAGAAACAATCTAAACTAGAAATCATCGGGTTAATAATTGCGTTTGGGGTGATGTTAATTTATGCGTTGTAATCATCTGAATATCAACCCGTTATCAGCGCATCGGAAGCAAAATCAATGTCAGAATTTCTAGCAAGAGGAAGCAGTGAGTTTTTTGTGTCTAGTTTCTGGGAATTTTGGTTGAATGGAAAACGCAGTGGAATGATGCCACAATTTGCTAAAATTATTATGATCTTAGCCATCATGTTTGTTCCTTGGTTTGTCTGGAAACCACTTTGGTTTCCTCTCCGAAAAGCCATCAAACCAGAGGGGATAATTTTAGTACAGTTAACCGTTGCTTCAGTAGGGTTATTTTTCCTCTCTCATCTGCTTTTATTTCGGTTACATTTACCCAGTCGCTACACTGAACATAGTTTAAGAATTGTCAGTGCGATCGCCCTTGCTTTTGCCATTACAATAATCTTAGATGCAATCATCCAGTGGAATAACCATCATCAACTCCAACTTCCTTATTCTCTGTCTCTGATTCCAACCACTCTATTTTTGATCGGTTTACTCGCTTATCCTGCTTTCTTCAAAGAGTTTCCAGAAACCAATTACATTACAGGGAAACACCCACAACTCTATGAGTTTTTACAAACAACTCCCAAAGACACTTTAATTGCTTCTACCACAACAGAAACCAACCAACTTCCCACCTTTACACAGCGTTCAATTTTAGTCGGTTCACAAGGTTATCCCGTCCCTTATCATTTAGGATATTATCATCAAATTCGCGATCGAACTATAGACCTCATCCAAGCGCAGTATAGTCCTAACTTGAACTTAATTCAAGCCTTTATTAGAAAATATCAAATAGACTTTTGGCTGTTAGACAAATCAGCGTTTTCCTCTGAATACATCGCGAGAAATGAATGGTTAATGCAGTATCAACCCACCGCTAACCAAGCGATCAAAAACTTAGAAACTGGAAAGATTCCTCTTTTGAGTGAACTTGCTAAAGGGTGTCAAGTTTGGCAAAACCAAGATTTAATGTTGTTAGATACTAATTGTCTGGAAACTCAAGAAAATTAGAAAACAATTATTCATGATTAATTGCGATACCCACTCTATTAAATACTATCCGTCACGCTACTAAAATTAAACGCTTTCACACGAACCCCAGGCACCACTCTTCCTCCAAAGCGTTGCGCCTGTGATAAGCTATCTACTTGGTTGAGCATTTCAGGAAGATTCTGATTGAAACGCAGATTTTTGATCGGGTACGCCACTTTTCCATTTTCAATCCAAAATGTTCCATCTCTGGTCATTCCTGTAACTTCCAAGGTTTTAGGATTCACGTAACGCACATACCAAGCGCGAGAGACTAAGATTCCCCTTTCGGTTTCTGCAATCAAATCATTGAGGGATTTTTCACGGCCTGACATGACAATGGGATAAAATGCACCTGTTGGGGATTTTCCTTGCTGCTGCGCCCAATAACGACTATAACTGAGGTTAAAAACTTTCCCTTGCTCAATCAAAGGAAAACAAGTGTTTGCTAAACCATCGCTGAAAAATGTTCCCATCTGTAACAGGGGATGACTCGCATCGCGCCAGACTTCCACATTAGCACTAAATAGTTGTTCTCCGAGACGGTTTCCCCCTTCACCCGCAGACATAAACGATCGCCCTTCATCTGCTGCGCGTGCGTCTAAATTCCAAATAATCCAAGGGAGAATATCTGCAAATGCTGCTGCATCAAAAATGACAGGATAAGAGCCAGGTTGGATTTCTCTGGGATTTTGAGACGCGATCGCCCTTTCTATTACTTTTTCTGTAATCTCTGATATAGGTAAACTGTTAATTGCAACAGCACTGCGTTGATTCCAACTTGACCCCGTTTCCACACGGGTCGTCAAACTAAAGTCAGCATCTGTTCCTTTTTCACAAGCCCTGACTCCTTCTGAATTACCAATTGCTTGTAACCTAACTCGACTGCTGAGCGTTCCTGAACCACTAATATTTTGTTCTAGACAGGCTTGACTCACCTGCTGAATGATTTCTCCTCGTTGCAAAGGGGAAAAATTGGCGGTATCCTCATCATAAGCGGGAGAACGAGACTCGTAGCTTTGCGGGGGTAGCAGTCCCACCCATTCGGGGTCTTCTGGGGCCACTTGTGCTAAATTCTGAGAACGTAGGAGAGTTTCTTCGATCGCGCTGGAGTCTAACTCGGTAGTGGCTGCGGAGGCGCTTTGTTTTCCGTAATAGCTGGTAATGGTGACTTTAACCTCAGTGCGGTTAAGATTTTGGGTGATCTGATTTTCACTAAACCGACTCAATGCAGCATCTTCCGCACTCACCGATACAAAGACCCCTTCTGCTTGCGATTCTTTGATAATTTCTTCCACTAAAGATAGCACCTGATCTTCTGAAATTACTTCTTGTGTTTTCATAATTTTTGCTATTTGTTATTTGTTCCCCCTTACGAAGCCGGAGCTTTAGTGAGGAGGTTAGTGTAGAGACGTTCCATGAAACATCTCTACATTGTTTGTTCTTTTGAAGATAAATTATTAATTACTAATTGCGTCAACTGATTTGGGAACAGCCGCGCTTAACACTTCATTTCTTTCTATTGTTACTAACACATCGTCTTCAATTCTGACACCAATGCCATGCCAACGTTCAGGAAGTTCGGGTTGTCCTTCTACAGGTTTAGCATGAGGCGATAAATAAAGTCCGGGTTCAACGGTTACGATATTCCCTGGTTGGAGGGTTTGCCAATGTTCTTCTCCTAGTTTATATCCTCCCACATCATGGACATCAATTCCTAACCAATGTCCTGTGCGGTGCATATAATAGGGCTTATATTTTTCCTCTTTTATGATCTCTTCAATGTCTCCTTGCAAGATGCCTAAATCAATTAATCCTTCCACTAATACTTTGACGGCTGTATCATGAAATTGATTGTAAGTGTTCCCTGGCTTTACTTGTTCGATCGCCTTTATTTGCGCTTCTAAAACAATCTCATAAACCGCTTTCTGTTCAGAAGTAAATTTGCCACTCACGGGAAAAGTCCGCGTAATATCAGAGTTATAATAATCGTAACAACAGCCCGCATCAATTAGCAGTAAATCATTCTCTTGCAGTTGTTTGTTATTTTCAATATAGTGAAGGATGCAAGCATTTTCTCCCGAAGCAACAATGCTGGGATAGGCGGGAGATATTGCCCCATTTTTACTGAAGATATATTCAATTTCTGCTTGAATTTCATATTCATAACAGCCGGGTTTTGCCATGTTTAACGCATGGTTATGGGCTTTTGCTGCAATGTCAACCGCTTGGCGAACAAGGGACAATTCTTGAGGACTTTTGACTTGTCTTAAAGGATGTAAAATAAAACCAGTCTCTGCGATCGCGCTGGGAGCAATTCCTTTTTTCGGATATTGCGCTAATAGGTTCCGCCAGTGTCTTAAAACCGTATGATTAAACCCTTCATCCCGTCCGAAATGATAATAAATACAGTCGGCTTTTTGCAAATATTGAGGGAGTTTTTCGTCTAACTCATTAATGGGATAGGCTTCATCAGCGCCATATTTTTCTTTCGCTGCTTCTACCCCAACACGATAGCCTGTCCAAGTTTCTTTTTCAATGTCTTTCGGTTGAATAAATAAAATCACTTGATGTTCTTCATGATGAGGTGCTAAAACTAAAACCGCTTCTTCTTCATCAAAACCTGTCAGATAATAAAAATCGCTATCTTGGCGGTAACGGTATTCTACATCATTGTGCATCACCGCCATTGGCGCACTGCGAAAAATGGCAGTTCCTTGGCCGATTTTTTCCATAAATGTTTGACGACGGTGTTGGTATTCTTCTTTAGATATTGTCATTTTTTTATGATTTGTTCCTTCTAATTTTTTCATTATTGTAGAGACGTTTCATGGAACGTCTCTACATAGGTGGTTTGTTCAATGAAACAAGGATTAACTATCAACGATTAATTGCTGGCTATTTAGGATTCTAACCTGCATTTGTTCAGGTAAAGAACCAGCACTAACCATAATTTTATTCCCACTCACTTGTTGAATCGTCTCAGTATCTAATAACGCTTTAAATTCATCAATTCCCACTAAATCGCAATTTTCGCGATCGGCCGCTGCGGTACGATAATGACTGGGAATGACTAATTTGGGATTTAAAGTCTCGATCGCGCCTTTGGCTAATTCAGGAGTAAATGCTTTCCTTCCTCCCCCAACGGGAACAATCACAATATCGGGTTTCCCAATCAAAATTTTATGATCGAATGCTAAGGGCGCTGCGGCTCCTCCCAGATGAAGGATTCTTAACCCTGCTTGTTCCCAGACCCAGGCAATATTGCGCCCAAACCTGCGCCCTCCTTCGCGATCGTGTGGCATACTAATTCCTTGGATATCCTTTCCGCGAAACTCGTATAACCCCCCCTCAAATAGCACTCGCGGGTTATTGGGTAAGTTGCTCACCCCTCCCCCCTCATCAAATAACTGACTGCTAATCAGCACTAAATCAGCGCTGACATCAGGGGTGGGATAACCCGCTGTACAGCCGATCGGGCGAAAGGGATTGACTAAAATGTGAGATTCATCACTTTTAAACAGAAATGCAGTATGTCCTAACCATGTAATCTCTAGCTGGGGAGAAGTTTGCGCTTGATACGGTTGCGGAGAAAGGGCAATCGCTGCGATCGCGCTGAGTGTTCCGAACCCAAGATACTGAATCGCTTGTCGTCGTCTGATCATTGCTTTTAAGCTACCTTAACACTGAACTGCGTTAAGGATACCAAGAAATTTTTTAAGAGTTGCTTTCCTGATCCTGTGAGAATGCTTTCTGGGTGAAATTGTACCCCTTGCAAGTGAGGATAATCGCGATGGCGCACTCCCATAATTGTTCCATCTTCCACCCATGCGGTCAGTTCTAAGACACTGGGAAGAGAATCACGGGCAATCACTAAACTATGATAGCGAGTGGCTAGAAAAGGATTGTCTAATCCCTTAAAAACCCCTTCTCCCCTATGATAAACATCAGAAGTTTTTCCGTGCATTAAAACCCCAGCATTCGTAATTTGTCCGCCATAGACTTGTCCAATGCACTGATGACCCAAACAAACGCCTAAAATGGGAATCGTCGGGGCAAACTGACGGATCAGGTCGAGGGAAATTCCCGCATCATCGGGTCGTCCAGGACCTGGAGAAATGACCATTCCCTCGGGGTTGAGTTGCGCGATCGCCCTTAAATCAATTTCATCATTGCGATAAACTTGGATGGAGGAAGCAACCGCCACCTCAGTTCCCAATTCTCCCAAATACTGCACTAAATTGTAAGTAAAACTGTCGTAATTATCAATAACGAGAATCATGTTCTGCATTTTATCTAAGGCTCGTGATCAAATTTTAACCTTAGAGGATTGAAAATCCCGACACGATCGCCATCGGCGCTCGCACCCCTTCCCTCGGGAGGTTAACCTTTCCTCTCATCTTACAGTACGTGGATGACATGGTAACGGTGAGCGAAGAAGGGATTACTCAGGCGATGCAGTTTTTGTGGGAACGGGTCAAAATTGTCGTTGAACTTATATTAGGACATTTCCCGAACGGTGGGAGTGCGACCGTCTCGGTCGCTAGTCTTTTTAAGACCGTCCTAACCTGATTTTATAGCGCTATACCATGAAGTAGCGTGATTAAACTTGAGATCACCATCTAAACCCATGACACAATCTCCTTCTTCCCTCTGGCAAGAAGAATTACTCAATTTACTGCGTGGCGCTTCAGGGAGCTTTCTCTTTGGAATGCCTCTCCTCTACACAGTTGAAGTGTGGTGGATTGGTTCGAGTACCACCCCATCGGAAATGTTAATTGCTTTAGGCATTACGTTTTTTGTGGTTTATCTCCTTAATCAAAGTGAAGGGTTTCGGACGACTGTAGAAATTCGTCCCATTGATGCGTTAATGGAAACCGTGGAAGCCATGGCGATCGGGATTCTTTGTGCTTTCGTCTCCCTGATTTTAATCGGTCGCATCACCCTAGAAACTCCCCTCAATGAAACTTTAGGCAAACTGGTGTTTGAATGTATCCCTTTCTCGATCGGGGTCGCTTTAGCTCGTTCTACCCTCAGCAGCGATCGCGCTTCCCGTCCCCTCAGAAAAGCCCGTCCTCGCCCAACAAGTGGCGGTTTCGACACCTTTCTCATTGATATTGATGCGACGCTCATTGGGGCGCTTTTTATCGCCTTTAGCATTGCTCCCACCGAAGAAGTCTCCCTCCTCTCTGCTTCCCTGTCCCCTCTCTGGCTCTTGCTGATTATGGTAGCTTCTCTTGTCCTCTCTTACTGTATTGTTTTTTTAGCTGGTTTAACGAATCAAAAAGAACGTCGTCAACAGCCAGGATTTTTGCAACGTCCCATCAATGAAACCCTAATCTGTTATCTGGTTTGTCTCTGTGCTTCGGCGCTGATGCTGTTATTTTTTCAACAACTGAGTTGGGATGACCCTTGGCAAGAATGGCTCAGTGATACCCTAATGTTAGGATTGCCAGCCACAATCGGTGGTGCAGCAGGTCGATTAGTAATATGAGTAAAATTGAACAGCGATCGCAACAAGCAGAAACTCCTTCAACGCCCAACAATCAGCGAAATTGTGCGGAGTGGATAACATTTATGATCAGCAGTTGTATCCTCCTGACCTTGGTGGGATTAATTTTGTATGATTGGCTATTAAGTCAACAAGCGCCACCCATTCTACAAGTGCAATCACAAGGAGTGGTTGACATTCGAGAAGGGCAATATTATCAGCCATTTGTCTTACAAAATGTCGGTGGGAGTTTCGCTGAATCTGTGCAAGTTATTGCATCTTTAACTCTTGATTCCCCAGAAAACTTGGAAGTAGGGGAACAAGAAATTTCTTTTCTAGCAGCAGGAGAGAAAAAAAATGGCTACTTTGTCTTTACTCATGATCCACGCGAAGGAGAGTTAAGTCTGAGAGTGGCAAGTTATCGTTAATGATTTTTGGAAAACCTGTTCAAAACCTGATCTGATTACATCAGGTTTGCTGAATTAAGCTGAAACGGTTACTATATGAACTTTTCAACCGTTAATGAGCCAAAATTGTGCAAGGAAATCAACGATCGGACTACACTACACGGCGATCGCGCTCCCTCATGTCATTTAATATAAGCAAAAGTTATACTTAACCACCTAAAAAGGATT
>CAYXDG010000037.1:0-7780 GCA_964463655.1 uncultured Dactylococcopsis sp. | reverse complement strand
GATTTCTTTCTCCTCGGGGATCATTTTTAGATAAGTTTTAATGATAGCTAAACCAAAATTATCATTTTTTGGAGCTAATTTAGGCGCGATCGCAGCTTTTAGGCCTTTTTAGTATAAGTAAAACTTAATTTAACTTCGATTTTTCCCCAGCGTATAATAGAGACAGTGATTAATGCAACTAAAAACCATGATCATGTTTGCCAATCAACCCATCCTAAAGTTGACCGATCATCTGATGAGTTTGAGGGATTACTCGTACCACCCTAAGAGATTCTTTCATTTGCTGTTGCCAAGATAACACTTGTTCGGCTCTTGGCGGTGCGATCGCCTCTCTTAAAATGGGTGTTGCTGGCTGTAAAATCACTGGAATGTTGACATCAGCTTCTCTGATGATTCGAGTCGCTTCTGCTAGGTCTTCCCAAAGAGTTTGATCAGAAATAATCAGCTTGACAAAAACTTCTTTTTCTGCTGAATAACAACGACTTAAAAAATCCTGATGAGCTTCCCAGCGCTTTTCTCCGCTAACACTGGGAAGTTTCATGTCCATCCCGATCGCGTCCAGATAATCAATGATCAAGGACAATTCTTGAGGGCGATGTCCTCCCGTTTCCAAATAAATGGGTAACTGAGTGGCTTGTTTGAGGTCGGGGAGAAACTCCTGTAGAAACTTAGCCTGAAGCAGCGGTTCTCCCCCGGTTAAACTAATACTATCGTGGAGACTGGGTTGATGTTGCTGTTGAATCCAAGTTAAAAGTTGCTGTTGTGCGATCGGGTTGTCATAGACTTCAAAATCGCGCTGACCTGGAGTTTGCTCAATATAACATTGCGATTCTACTTGCCAAGTGCGATCGCTATCGCAAAAGTGACAGCGTAGGTCACAACCGCCAAAGCGGATAAAAATCTGCCGTGTTCCCACATTTAAACCTTCCCCTTGGATTGCGGAGAACACTTCTACTAAGTTGGCGGTTTTGGTTGTGACTTTAGCCATACTTTGCTTCCTTAAAACAGTTATTCTAAAACAAAGACTTTTGATTCTTCAGGTTGTAGCTTCATGGGTAACATCCCATCGACTAACTCTAATTGCTGGTCTGTATCCACCACTCGGCAGCGTTGAACCCCTTCCTCTTCAAAAGACAATAAAAACTCTCCTCCGGCCGTAGAATAGGCGTAGAGAATACGGGGAGATTTCCCGCCATTAGAGATGTCTTGATCTTCGCGTAACATAAAGATATCTTCTTTTTTACTAGCTCCCTTCGGAAATAAATAACGAGTTTCCCCATAACGTAAGACAGGGTATTCCGTTCGCAGATGCGCCATCCGTCTTGTGGTTTGATAGATATCTTCTTTCCAACCCTTTTGTCCTGGCCAAATCATCATTGGACGATTAAATGGGTCACCACCTACCCCAAATAAGCCCTCATGTTCTGGGTGATAGGGAATCGCTAAGGCGGTTTCTGTTCCATACATCACTAAAGGAACGCCTCGCGCTGTAAACTGAAACTCAATGAGGCTTTTATAGCCTTCGTCAGAAACATCAGGATAATAGCTTTTTAAGCGGGGTTTGTCGTGGTTTTCCACAAATGTTACCCAGCCTTTTGCTTCCTCATTTGGAATGGCATCTAGAGAGTCTGTGGGAATCTCTAAGGTTTGTGCGGGATTAAACACCCAATGGAAGAAACGGCTCAAGATATCGTAATTGTAGTATGTTCCTTTGCGTCCTAATGTGGTTTCGCGGATAATATAAGTGCGACCATCCCAACCGCGATCGCGGGAGAAAAAGCGTCTGGCTGCTTCACTCAAATTAAAATCATATTGGGTGATCTGATCGGTTTGTTCTAAAAAATAGATACTCTCTTGAGCGCGGTAACCACCACCAAAATATTCCCCTAGCAACACCGCATCAGGGTTAATGGAGAGGACATAATCTTCAAAGTCTTGCCAAAATCCCTCGTTAATATGTTTAACTGCATCTAAACGGAAACCAGCAATGGGATATTGCTCCTGATTGAAGGTTAGCCAAAACTTCGCAGCATCCAATAAATACTGCTTCACTGCCAGAGCATCCTGATTTAAGTCTGGCATTCCCCCACTGATTTGTCCCTCTTCAATCAACTCTTTGGAAGCGGTATCAAAGTCCCAAATAATCTTTGGTTCATGAAACCATCCTTGGGGGTCTCTTTCTCCTGTTTTCGGGTCCCAGTGAGTCGCTACTCGTTCCCCATGACGATAAACATCCCCATTATCAGCAAACCAAGACTCCCCGAATAGGAAACCACCAGCACCTAATGAGGGGGGTTCTGTGGAAATATGGCCGGGTGCGGTCTGATTCATGGTTAAATCAAGAATCACGCTGATCCCGCGTTTGCCAGCTTCGTTTAGTAATCTGCGAAAGACTTGATAGCGATCGCGCTCTTGATCTTCAGGCGATCGAAAATGTTCATCAATTTCAAACCAATCTTTTGTCCAATAGCCATGATACGGGGTAGAAACATGACTGTAAAAATCTTCTTTAACCTCTTCTGTCTTCGATCGATAGAGATAGGTTTTAATATCGGGATGGTAGAACAACCCATTAGAATTATCTTGAATGGGAGATAACACCAGTTTGGTTATTCCTAAATCTTGAAGATAATCTAATCTTTGAGTCACCCCTTCTAAATCCCCTCCCCAATACATTCCCATATGGCGATGACTGGGGTCGTAAGTATGTCGCAGCAACAGTTTATTCATTTCGTTATAAACTTGCTTTTCGGGGTCAGAGGTTTTCTCCTCAAAAGCATATTCGGGAATATTATTTCTCGGATTGGCATCTAAAAATCGATCGACTACGATGTAATATAAAACATCATTTTCTAAATTTCCAATACTTTTGGAACGAGGTTTGCCAATGAGTTCAGTTTGTTGAACTTCTGAGGAAACTTCAGCAGCAACTGCATTGCTATTGGTTAACCAAAAAAATAACCAAAAGACCCCCGCAACTACTAATAAAACCAAGAGGGATATTGAAACCCCAAGAATAGAAATAAACACTCCTCTGCGACAACTTTCCATAACGATTCGTACCTGCTTCTAATTTTTTTCTTTTTTTGATGAATCAATATTATCTAAAGCGATTTTCTCAAATTGGGTTTCTGGTGTATAAAGAGCTTGCCAAAACTCTGGAAACTGGGCAATCACCACTTCTGAATTGGGGAGATTCATTTCATCAAACATAAACGGTTCTATTTGGGCAACTTGTTCTTGATTCACTTCTCCGACGCGATCAAACCATAAATCTGACACCTCATTTCCTAAATTTAGCATTATATTAGCAAAACCAGGAGCAATCAAAACCACAGCCAAAACACCGCCAACGGTAGTTAAAACCCATTTGCGACCAATTCCATACTGACCTAAAAACGCCTGAAGTTGCCATAGGTAAGCATACTTGATATCTTGCCAAGCTGACTGTATTGAATGGGAAACCTTGTATAGGGTTAATGGCACTGGGTTTGTTTGTTTAGCTTGTTGAATCAAATAACTTTGTTGACGTTTCCATTGAGAAAAGCGTTCTTCTAAAAGATTAATTGCTTTTTCTATCCATTCCGCAATGTTGTAACCAATGACATAACCATAGGTATTGACTAAATAAAAGGTTAACATTTGGTAAAAGGTAAATTGAATCACTGGCGCAAGATTCAATTCTCCAGACTGAAAAAAGAAGATTCCCACGTTATAAAGCGACCAACTTAAAACTAATCCCCCATAATCAACAAATGGTTTGAGAAAAACCTGTCTCAAGGGAACATATTCATTAGTGGTATTTAAATCTTCATGGAGATATTTAGATAGTAATTGTTTCCACCAAGATCGCGCTTGGGGAGTTTTTGACGGAGGGGGAGTTTGACTAAACGGGTTGAGTTGTCCATCCACAATGATCCGTCGTCCGATGAGAAAATAAACAAAGTATTGGATAATTGTGTAGGGGAGTAATCCAGACCAAGTAAAAGCCCGTTGCCAAGGACCTAAACCTGTCACAATCAAGAAAAATCCTAAGTCACATCCCACTTTCCACGACAGGAAACCAACGGTTTGGTCAAAAATTTTCGGGAGATCAGCGCGAAATTGTTCAAAAAACTCATTTTTAGGCAAAAGACTATTGATTTTTTCAACAACTATCTCTCGCAGAAATACTTTTTTAATTAATAAATCCCGTAAGACTATATAACTGGTGAGTGGCACTAAAATCTGGAATAATTTACTAGAGCCATAACGCACTCCCATTGGGTCAATGGTAAGACTCGGCAATTCGATCATAAGTTTAAGCAATCAATTGAGTGAGTATTGAGAGACGAGTTTGAATTTGTAAACATTTATTATACTACCAGTCTTCCCTAATCAGAGAAGGCGATCGCGAACCACATCTGACTCTACCCCTTTGGATTTAAATTCCCTTTTCCCGATCGGAGAATAGGAGATTATACTTTAAGATCAAAGTAGGAGGTGGTAAGCTAAGTGGGGAAAATTAGTCACTGACTCGACCTTCTTTTGGTAAATGAATCAAACCCCTGCCACAAATTCTTCTCACTCCTCTCACCTCCCGAAACAGCCTAACCGCAGTCAAGAAAACTATGAGGAGTTAACCCCGATGAGTGTTGCCACTCTAAACCAACCTCAACTCAACTTAGACAAACTCAATGCCCAATTTGCTCAGGGTAATGCTAAAGATTTAATTAAATGGTCAGCGCGAACGTTTGGAGATGGTCTGGTGATGAGTACCAGTTTTGGCATTCAATCAGCGTTGATGCTTCATTTAGTCACCAGCATGATTCCTGATATTCCCATAATTTGGGTGGATACAGGCTATTTACACGCAGAAACCTATCGGTTTGCCCAAGAATTAACCGAAAGACTCAATCTTAATCTTAAAATCTATCAATCCCATCTTTCCCCAGCACGGATGGAAGCGCTTTATGGGAAACTCTGGGAAAAGAAAGATGTGGAATCTTTAAATCTTTATGATCAGATTCGGAAAGTTAAACCGATGAATCGCGCTTTAGAAGAATTGGGAGCTACAGCTTGGTTAGCAGGGTTACGACGAGACCAAACGCAACATCGTCAAAACCTCCCCCGCATCGGCAGACAATCTGGAATTTATAAGATTTTACCCATCTTAGACTGGCATTCTCGCGATGTTCATCGTTACTTGACAGAATATAATCTTCCTTATCATCCTCTGTTTGACCAAGGCTATATGACCGTGGGAGACTGGCATTCAAGTCGCCCCATTTCTCTACAAGATGAACATGAACGAGATACGCGCTTTCAAGGGATGAAACAAGAGTGTGGGCTCCATCTCCCAAAGACATCGGGGGAAGCACAAAGTTTTGATTCGAGTTCATTATGATTAAAATTCTGCACGTTTCAGATATTCATTTGGGGAGTGGTCTCACTCATGGACGCACTAACCCCAAAACAGGGCTTAACACCAGACTGGAAGACTTTATTCAGGCTTTACATACTTGCATTGATCGCGCTCTCAATGAACCTGTAGATATAGTGTTATTTGGCGGTGATGCTTTCCCTGATGCGACCCCCGCACCCTACATTCAACAGGCTTTTGCGTCTGAGTTTAGTCGTCTGGTACAAGCACAAATTCCCACAATTTTGTTAGTGGGAAACCATGATCAACATTCTCAAGGAAAAGGGGGGGCGAGTCTTTCTATTTATCGCACGTTAGGTGTTCCTGGATTCATTGTTGGCGATGACCTCAAAAAGCATCGCGTCACCACAGCCAATGGGGATGTGCAAGTGATTACGCTCCCTTGGTTCAATAACTCCACGCTGCTGACGCGCCCTGAAACGGAAGGGTTATCTCTGACAGAGGTCAATCATTTATTGTTAAAAAAATTACAGCCAGCGTTAGAGAAAGAAATCCGTTGTCTTGACCCAGAGATTCCGACAGTGTTACTAGCGCATTTAATGGCTGACCGCGCTCAAATGGGCGCAGAACGCTTTTTAGCAGTGGGAAGAGGCTTTACCATCCCTGTGTCGTTTTTAATCCGTCCAGAGTTCGATTATGTGGCGTTGGGTCATGTCCATCGTCATCAAAATCTTAACCCCAATAGCAACCCGGCAGTGGTTTATCCCGGGAGTATTGAACGAGTCGATTTTGGGGAAGAGCAGGAAGAGAAAGGCTATGTGTTGGTGTATTTAGAAAAGGGAAAGACACAATGGGAGTTTTGTCCGCTTCCTGTGCGTCCTTTTTTGACGATTAAGGTGGATGTCACGGAGAAAGATGATCCCCAAGCAGCCATTTTAAGGGCGATCGCCCAGAAGAAAGTTCCTGATGCGGTAGTACGACTGCAATATAAGCTGCGATCAGAACAAATCGATAAAATTGAAACGCGATCGCTGCAAAAAGCGCTGAGTTTTGCCCACAGCTACAGCATTAATCCTGAATTAGTCAGTCAGTTAACCCGCCCTCGTCTTCCTCAATTGGGGGAACAACTCACCCTTGATCCCATGTCAGCCTTGAAGACTTATTTGGAAAGCCGAGACGACCTCCAAGACATCTCCTCAGAGATGTTAGAAGCAGCAGAAAGATTATTGGGGGGAGAAGTTCCAGAAGGCAGCGACACAAAAGAACAATTAAATTTACTCTAACCAGTAACCAGTTATCCAATCCCCCAAAGAACCAATAACCAATAGCTAACCTGAATATTAATAGATTATTGCATTTTGTAACAAAATAACCAGTAATTATTGACTTTTGAGAAGAACTCAATCAGCTATAAACCCGATTTTGCAAAGTTTTGAAAATACTTTAAGTATTATTAAGCACCCTCAACAGTTGGGGAAGCAACCATCTATTATTGACAAGTAAGGTACAGCAGTGAACCGTAACTAGGGATCAATTGTTGTATCGAAAAGCAACAATAGTGATCATAAATTTACAAGATGATTGTTCAAAGGCAATTATTGCTGATTTAAGGTAATAATTGTTGAAACTGTCTAGAGAGGAGATCCCAGATGACAATTAGTCCTCCTGAAAATGAGGCAAAAGTCAGGGTAGTTGTGGATAAAGACCCAGTGCCTACTTCTTTCGAGAAGTGGGGAAAGCCTGGTCACTTTGACCGCACCCTGGCGAAAGGACCCAAAACCACAACTTGGATTTGGAATTTACACGCAGATGTACACGACTTCGATAGTCAAGGTAATTTAGAAGACGTTTCGCGCAAGATTTTTAGCGCACACTTCGGTCACTTAGCCATTATTTTTCTCTGGTTAAGTGGAATGTATTTTCATGGCGCTCGTTTTTCCAACTATGAGGCTTGGTTAGGCGACCCCACCAACATTAAACCTAGCGCTCAAGTGGTTTGGCCCATTGTCGGTCAAGAAATCTTGAACGCAGATGTAGGCGGTGGTTTCCAGGGGATTCAGATTACATCTGGATTCTTTTACCTCTGGCGAGCATCTGGCTTTACCAATAGTTATCAGCTTTACTGTACCGCGATCGGTGGCTTAGTGATGGCTGGGTTGATGCTATTTGCAGGTTGGTTCCACTATCACAAACGCGCTCCCAAACTGGAATGGTTCCAGAATGTGGAGTCGATGTTGAACCACCACCTCGCTGGTTTACTGGGGTTAGGTTGTTTATCTTGGGCGGGTCACCAAATTCACGTTTCTTTACCCGTGAATAAGCTCTTAGATGCAGGAGTCGCCGCGAAAGATATTCCTTTACCGCACCAATTTATTTTGGATCGGAGTTTAATGGCAGAACTCTATCCCAGTTTTGAAC
>CAYXDG010000036.1:0-36892 GCA_964463655.1 uncultured Dactylococcopsis sp. | reverse complement strand
TCTCCTGTCAGTTTATCTTCACAAGTTAACTGTTGAATGCGGTCTCCTTCTCGGACAAAGTTAGTGACTGGAGACTGACTAAATGAGGTGCGTTGCGAAGTAAGACCTCAGTGTAGGAGAGGAGTCTTTACGCCTCAGCTTTCCTAAGAGAGAAATTCTTTCTCGATCGCAGCAATAACCAACGAACAAAAACAGGATAAGATACATTGAGAAGGAAACTTATGCTTTAACCTATGTTCTCGATCGATCTGACTTTAAAATATAGCCCCATTCCCATCAGTGTTCAACGGAAAGAGTCTGAAGATGCACAAAGCGTCTATCAAAATGTTATCAAGGCTCTCAAGTCTCCAACTCCTGAATTGGTAGAATTAAGCTGTGAGAAAGACCCAGAGAAAAAAATAGCGGTCTTCAGTGACCAAATCAGTGCGGTAATTCTATCACAAAAAGATGGTAGTGCCGCAGGACGACCTGCTGGCTTTTTCATGGAGAGCTAATCTAAAAAACCCCCTACTTTTGGGGGAAATAAAGGAAGACAACGGTGACAGACGCAGCGATTTCAGTGAAAAATGTTAACTTTGCTTGGCAACCTCAGCAACTGATTTTACAAGATTGCTCCCTAGAAATTCCGCGCGGGGATTTTTGGATGTTGTTGGGAAGTAATGGGAGTGGAAAATCAACCCTGTTACGGATTTTAGCAGGATTATTAAGCCCACAAACAGGGGAGTGTTATGTGGAACAACCGTTGGGGTTTGTGTTTCAAAATCCAGATCATCAGTTAGTGATGCCCACCGTTGGGGCAGATGTTGCGTTTGGTTTGGTCAAAGAAGGGTTAACATGGACACAAACCCGCGATCGCGTTCAGGAAGCCCTCAGCGCTGTAAATCTCCTCGGTTGGGAAAAACGCCCCATTTATGCCCTCAGTGGTGGTCAGAAGCAACGCATCGCCATTGCTGGCGCGATCGCCCGCCATTGTCATGTTTTATTGTTAGATGAACCAACGGCTCTCCTTGATCCAGACACGCAACAAGAGTTAGTGGAACAAGTGCGATCGCTGGTTAAAGCGAGAGGAATTACGGCTCTTTGGGTCACTCACCGCCTAGCAGAACTAGATTACTGCGATCGAGCTTTAATTTTAGAACAAGGAAAAATCACAAAAGAAGGTTCATCAGAACTGTTGAAAGATTATGTTACAAAGGATTAGTGGACAGTGACCCATGTAGAGACGTTCCATAGAACGTCTCCCAAATAACAAATAACAAAACAGTTTGATTTCGTCCCAAAACCTTCTAAAGTAATAGCAGACAAAACATTATAGTGGACGAGATGGGTATTGATCGGCGTAGATTCTTACAGCAAACAGGATTAGTTTTATTGATAGGGGGAGGATACAGACCAGCCTCACTCAAAAGAAAGATTTTACAGCACACTGAGGTTTTAGCCAGTGCTAGCGATCGCAAACTAGCACTATTAGTAGGAATTAATCAATATGATTATGAACCCAGTCTCCAAGGTTGTGTCACTGACGTAGAGCAACAAGAAGCACTTCTACAGTATCGGTTTAGGTTTGCTAGCAATGATATTCTTACCTTAAAAGATGGTCAAGCAACCCGTGAACAAATCATCAGCGCCTTCAAAGAACATTTAATTAAACAAGCACAACCCAACGATATCGTTGTTTTTCATTTTAGTGGCTATGGAACAACAGCGAAAATTCCCCCTTCCCTCCAATCGCAGACAACCCCACCCATCATTAACTGTTTACTTCCCAGTGATGGTTCAACTTCTGGGCGCTGGAATAATGAGAATCATTTATTGATGGAGACAATTTTAGCCATTCTAGCGCGATCGCTGCCTACAGATAAAGTGACAATCGTTCTTGACACCAGCTATCTCACCACCAACCAACCGCTACAAGGAAACCTGCGAGTGCGATCAGCTAATGGTCATTCCCCGATAACGCTACAAGAAAAAGACCTCGCTTTTGCTCAAAGTTTACAGCAAGAACTGAATCATCCTCAAATGAGCCAAGAAAACTTAATTAACCAACCACAAGCTCTGCGCGGAGTTATGATCACAGCTAGTGGCCCGCAACAAATCGCCACCGAAATGGACTGGGGAGGATTCCAAGCAGGAATCTTCACCCATACCCTCACTCATTCTCTTTGGGAAGCCATTCCAGCCAGTAATGTGCAAATCTCCCTCACTCGCAGCACTCAAACCATCGAGCGCTTATTGGGGCCGCAACAACAGCCTCGTTTATTTGGGAAAGATCAGGGAAAACATATCGCCCCCTATTATGCTTTTTCTGACTTATTTGGCGCAGAAGCGGTGATTACTGGCATTGAAGGAAAAGACACCATACAACTTTCCTTAGCAGGGATTCCACCAGCCATCTTAAAAGATTATCGCATTAATTCTGTGTTTCGCGATCAGGCGGGGAACGAAGCGAAACTCATCAGTCGGGAAGGATTGAAAGCAAGAGCTAATTATTCTCAATCTACCAACTCCCTGATTGTTGGACAAGGCTTACAAGAGAAAATTCGCGTCATTCCTCGCAATCCTGGGTTAGTGGTCGCTTTAGAGGCAAATTTGGGTAGGATTGAGCGTGTGGATGCGACCAGCGCCTTTTCTGATGTGGGAGAAGTGTCTTCTGTAATTATTGCAGGGGAAGGAAGCGCAGACTATCTCTTCAGTAAAGGACAGTCTTTGCAAGGGAATCCTCCTGTGAGCAGTATCATTGAAAATGGCTATGGTTTATTTTCCGTTGGTGCGATTCCCATTCCTAGTACAGTGGGAACACAAACAGAAGCGGTTAAATCGGCGGTCATCCGTTTAATTCCCACATTAAAAACCCTTCTTGCTGCTAAGCTATGTCGTCTGACAGTTAATGAGGGATCGTCTCAGTTAGGGTTAAGGGCGACTCTAGAAACAATTAGCTCTACAGGAACAACCACCCCTGTCATCAATCAAGAAACCTTTCGCTATCATCAAGGAAAAGAGGTTTTATTTGATACGCAGTCTTTACCTTATGCTCTAGCGGGTGCTTTTCCCCAAATTGCCACAGGAACTCAAATTCAGTATCGTTTAGAGAATCTCAGCGATCGCCCTATCTATTGCTTGTTGATCGGCGTTGATTCTGGTGCAAACCCACTTTGTTTTTATACCCCCGATGTTTCTTCCGTCTCTGATCCCTCTCAAAGTACGCAACCGTTACAAAATCTTGAACTTTCTCCTGGAGAAGTGCGGGTCGTTCCCAAAATTGATACTTCCTATAAATGGAGTATTCCAGGACCGACTGGCTTATCAGAAATCTATGTTGTTGGGAGTTGTCAACCGTTGACAAAAACCCTACAAGTGCTTTCTCAGATTCCCCAATCGAAGGGACAAGGAGAGCGTATCATTGATTTACCAGACCCTTTAAACGTGGTACAAGCTCTCCAAGAAGACTTACAAAGAGCCAGTAATCTTCCCAGTAACCTCACCAATGGCGATAGCAGTGTCTATGGGTTAGATGTTAGGAGTTGGGCGACGCTGAGTTTTGTTTATCAGGTCATTTAGAACAATCAACTACTAAAATTGACTCTATTTTTAATCTTCATCTAAAGGAATGCCAAACAAGACCCTTCCTTTGCCAAAATAACGACCAAACTGCAACTCATAAACCTCATCTTCATCTTGGGTTTCTACCTTAATGTCAGACCGAGGATAACCCACACACAGTAGATTATAGCCCTCCTCTTGCAATTGCGTTGACAATCCCATTGCTTCTGGGTGATAGATTTCCCCTTCAATTCGTCGCACCGCGCAGGTGGTACAAGCGCCATTGCGACAAGAGAAAGGAAGTTCGATCCCTTGCTCTTCTAGGCTTTCAAGGATATACTGATCATCTGGAATCATGGCTGTGTATTCTTTTCCAGCTTGACGATGATAAATGTGAATGGTGTAATAGCGTGTCATTAGAAAAAATTTACAGAAATTGTAGGCAAAGAGTGGGATTTTTATTGTATAATAAAAAGTCACGGTTCACGCTTGGAGAGGTGGCCGAGCGGTTTAAGGCGCAGCACTGGAAATGCTGTATAGGGGAAACTCTATCGAGGGTTCGAATCCCTCCCTCTCCGTTCTATACTCAGCGATACACCGATCGCCCTTCCCCAGGATAGATAGAAATTTCACTGGGATTGATTTCTTCCCCATAAGTGACTTCGATTTCTCCATTCCAATCTTCCACAGATAAGAGTTTTCCATCCTCGCTTTCATAGTCAAAATAGCGACATTGTTCTGCGTTACGATTGAGGACAGACCCTTCTCGTCTCATTTTCGCAACGCCAGAGTCAACACAGCGATAGGTTTCTTCCTCGAAAGTGATCGGGTTGGGAGGGTTACGGGGAATGTCTAGATTACGGGTGGGTTGGAGTAAGGTTAACTCAACGCGATCGTCTTCTTCCACAGATAGCCAACGAATCTCTTGCTGGTCTTGTAATAAATATTCTATCCAAGTGTAGCCATCTTCTTCATAAATTAACTTTCCTTCCACTACCCAGTCCCGACCATAATACTCTACGATGTCTCCTAGTTGGAGATTGAAAATGGTACGATTTTCAGGCGAGTTGTTTTCTTCAGGGTTATTGCTTGGAGACTCTTTCTGTTGCTGTAAGAAGAGATAGACTCCAAAGATAACCAAAGCAATAATAATTAGCAAAGTAATCAGAAACATAGTTATGGTAATCCTAAATTAGTTTTCTGTGTTTACTGGTATTGCAGTACGCAATGAGGTTAGGACGTTTGATTTGGGTGGGAGCTATGGTTATCATAATGTCTTAATCTCAACCCGTAGCACTATAACTGGTAATGTTGGGTTTCGCTACGCTCTACCCAACCTAACTTTATCTAATATAAAATCCAACGTCGATCGCGCTCATAATTCACGATCACAGGATGGGCGAGGCTATTCACTTCTACTTCTTGTAATGTGATATCTTTGGGAAGGACAAATAAACTGGAAAACAACGCTGGCGAAAGAAAACGGGTTTTTAAAGGAGGTAAATCTGTCTTTTCAGGATGAAACGGCGTTTTTGTCGCTAAAACAAATCCCCAAGGGCCAAAACTGGGAACATTGATGGTGTAGGGATAAACGTTAAAATTTGTTGCTTTGAGGGTTTTGGCGATACAAGAAAAGGCTTTTGGTGCAAAAAAAGGGCTGCTTGCTTGGGTGACAAACACGCCATTGGGGGAAAGATGGGCTTGTAATTGTCGATAAAATCCGAGAGAATAGAGCTTTGCTAAAACATTGCGATCGGGGTCGGGGAAATCAGCGATAATCACATCATATTGGGTTTCTATCTCCGCAATTAATTGAAACGCATCCCCATAGCGCACTTCTACTCTCGCATCATGATAGGCTTCTTGGTTTGCTTGCACTAAAGCTGGATAAGTCTTCGCCCATTCTACGACTTTCGGATCAAGTTCAATCAACATCGCCCTTTCCACACTATCCCATTTCAAAACTTCCCGCAGTGCTAAACCATCCCCTGCGCCTAAGAGTAAGACTTTTTTGGGGTTAGCAACCGCCGTCAACGCAGGATGAACTAATGCCTCATGATAGCGATATTCATCCGTTGTGGAAAACTGGAGGTCTCCATCAAGAAACAAACGGATATCGTTTCCCCGTCGGGTTAATACTAACCGTTGATAAGCAGACTGGGTTTGTTGGATAATAGGATCGCCATAAAGATTATTTTCAAGGCGTTGGGTAATCGGGACAACCATCACCGCACAAACGGCTAATATTAGTGCTGTGGCTAAACCTAGGATACGCCATTGGCGCAACTGAGGAAACGATCGCGCAATCAAAAACACCATCACCGCAGGAAAAATTCCTAAAATGGCTGCTGCGGGAAACATTCCCACAACAGGTAACAAGACAACAGGAAACGCCAATGACCCCACCAGCGCCCCAAAATAATCCATTGCCAGCACTCCTGCTAAGGCTTCTTTGACCCCTTCCTCTGCTTCCACCATGCGGGTTAATAGGGGAATTTCTAAACCCGCCAATGTCCCTAAAATTAGGGTAACCAACGCTAACCCTAACCAGATTTCGCCACCCATGATAAACAGTAGAAACAGCCCTAATGGTAAGATGCCATTGAGGGGAGCGATGAGTAATTCCACCGTCATAAAAGCCGTTAAAAGGGTGTCTCCTTTGTTTCCAATGAAGCGGGTTAAATAAGACCCCACTCCCATCGCTGCGAGAAACCCCCCAACTGCGATTCCATAGGAAAGCGCTTCATTTCCAACCAGATAACTGGTTAATGTTCCTAATAATAATTCACTGGCTAAACCACTGGCGGAGGAAATAGCTGCTGCTAGGAGAAGAAGATTCCGTTGTTTAGGAGTCATAGAGAAAAAAGCGATCGCGCTAAGATAAAAAAGCGGATAATAAACTAATCACCAATTCCCGATTTGTCTTCTATCATTGCTTTAGTTATCGGAAATTCTCGTCTCCATTGGGGATGGATTCAAGAGAAAAAACTCGCTCAAACTTGGGAAACTTCTCATTTCAAAAATGCGATCGCTTCCCAACAGCTACCCACTCATTTATTCCCTCCAAAAGTGGCGCGATCGCAGCCTAAATGGGTTTATTTAGCCTCAGTTGTTACGGAACAAACGAACCTCTGGCAAGACTATCCCTATAAAACAATTATTACAAAAGATCAGATTCCCCTCACTAATCTTTATTTTACCCTTGGCATCGATCGCGTTCTGTGTGCGTTTGGTGCTGGGGAAACTTATGGTTATCCCATTCTCGTCATTGATGGCGGAACTGCGCTCACTTATACCGCTGTGGGAGAAGAGCGCAACTTCCTCGGTGGGGCGATTTTACCTGGCTTGAGCTTGCAATTGAAAACCTTAGCTCAACAAACTGCAGCCCTTCCTGAAATCAGTTTACCAGATACTTTACCAGCCTTGTGGGCAACTTCCACTGAAAACGCGATCGCCAGTGGTGTGATCTACAGCGCGATCGCTGGCATCTATAACTATTTAACTGCTTGGTGGCAAGAGTTTCCAAACGGGGTTGTTGTCTTAACAGGAGGGGATGCGCTTTCTCTCCAAGACTATCTCAAGCAGAAATATCCCACTGTTGCCAAACCCCTTATCCTTGACCAAACTGTCATGTTTCAAGGTCTGATCGCTTTTTTATCCTAATCTTTAGCTCTTTCTCGCCTGTTTTACCATTGCAATCAGGGTGTGATGAGCATCTTCTGAATCTTCAAGGGTATGGTCAAAAGCAATGCGGAGAGGGATTAATTTTTTTCCCACCTTTGCCGTGAGATTCATTCCTTCTCCATCCACCGCTTCTAAAACGGCTGATTCCGCATCAGGAGTCTTACCAAAGGTTTTTGCGTAAAGCACAACCGCATCGCTATGATCTTCGTTCATGTGTTGACAAATGCGATCGCTGATTTGAGGAGTTAAGGGGTCAGCCATATCAATCATTAATAATTAACAATCAATCATTATAGCAATCTGGAATGAACCATGAGATCAGATTGCCCTTTAGCCCCCCACACTTGGGCAGAGCAAAGCGTGAGGATTTTGGGGGCAAAAATTGACAAATGATGGGCTTTATCACTGATTTAAGACTTACTTAGCAAGATTCATCAGTTCTTTGGGAGACGCGAGTAAATCAATAGCGACAAAGAAAATTTTGTTTTGGTCATTGAGTAAGAACCGCCAAGCAATATTCATCCCCACACCTGCACCAAACCAAGGGGTTTGTACTTTACCTGTTACCTTAATCTGAGTGTAACCCTCTTCTGCGGGTTCTGATACCCCACGCTCAGGCAATAACTTCAGATTCTGGCATTCTTCGCGGAAGAATTGATAAATTTTATCTTTACCAACGATCGGGCGACGAAAAGGAGGTTGTAATCCCGCATCTTCCTCAAACAGGTCAATGAGAGCATCAAAGTCATTGGCATTGAGGTTATTCATGTAGCTGAATATCGTAGAGTTGCTAATTCCCTCAATCTTCACTTGTTCCCGTTGCGACATATCTTGAGGCGCTTCTACTGGTTCGGTCACTCGCTGGACATTCCCTAAATTCATGGGGTCAACTCCCATATCAATCACGGAATTCCGCAATACTGTAATTTGCTGTCCACTCTCTAAGGTGCGAATAGTTTGTAAAACCGCCGAAGCATTGGCTGAGAGTTTGTAGTTTTCAGGAATGGGAGCAACCAAACCTTGCTCCATCCAGACTCCCAGTTGATACCAAAAGCCGAGTTTAATATTAGCGCTCCAAGTACCATAAGTACGGCTGATTTCTGTATCGGCTCGGTTCACGAAGTCGCACATGACTTGCGTTTGTTCCGCAAATGACATCTGGCGAATTCTTTCCAAAGTGGGTTCGGCAAATTGCATATTTGCTGCGCCAGGGGCAGCAACGGTGATCGTTTTCCCCATTTCTTTGTAAGCAAACCAGATTAAGGCGAGTTGGTCTTCTGCGCTGAGTTGATTAAACCGAGCAATCGTTGCGGGGACAGCATCAGCAGAGGCTGTTTCTGGAAAAATATTGCGGGCTGATTCAATGGAAAAAGGCATGGTTTGACGCTCCTAAAAATCGTGATTTTAAAAACAACAGTTGTAGTTTGCTCGTTTCTGCTCTGTGAACTAGCTAACGCCGACGTTACTAGGAAGAACCCTTGTGGAAGGAAGCAGGAAGTGGGCTTCAAGCAGAGTCAGATTTCTGGAAAACTTGTCTAGGTTTGTATAAGTTCCTCAGAACGGTTTAAGTCAATGCCTGATTAGTTTGGCTCGATCAATCGCCTTTCCCAAGACGGTAAGATTTGAATTTCTGATTAACTCGAAAATGTATTGTGAGATAATTGCTGTTTTTGATCAGGATTAAATTTTCCCAGTGCGATCGCGCTCTCAATTCAAACCCAAGTGCGATCGCATTGTGATTAAAGTAAACCAGTATTAGTGCCAGGCTTGCCAGTAGCTAATTGTACTTTCACAATTTTGCCACCCATTTTCATAATCCGTTGTTGTTCGGTGAACCAGTTGTCGTAAGGAACGAGCTTGGTAAAGTAAGTATTTTGTAATTCTCGTTGAGTGCGAATCCGACTTTGACTAGGGACGCAAGCAGTCACCTTAAACATTCTCATGGTTATAAACTCCTAAAAAATGATGATTCCTTTAAACACACTTAGTTCGGGAGTAGCCAGTCAATACTAAATTATTAAAACCTATCTTTTCTTTTAAGTCAGATAAGTCTTGAACCCCCTAGCACTCACTCGCCACTACCCGAACTGAAGTTATCATGGGTTTGTTTACCTTGTGGTTTGGGTTAGCTTAAACCAGAGCAGATGTAGTCGAAGTAAACACCCATTTCTTTGCCAGCATCAGGGCCAACGAGACCTGCGGTGACTTCTTTCATTGCTTGAATTGCTTGTACCGTTGCGTTGATGGGAACACCTAAAGAATTATAAGTTTCTTTTAAGCCATTGAGAACACGCTCATCAAGGATAGAAGGGTCGCCTGCGAGCATGGCGTAAGTGGAATAACGGAGGTAGTAGTCTAAGTCGCGGATGCAAGCTGCATAACGACGGGTGGTGTACATATTGCCACCTGGACGGGTAATGTCGGAATAGAGCAGAGATTTAGCCACTGCTTCTTTGACAATGCTTGCTGAGTTAGAGCTAATGATGTTAGCAGCACGAACACGGAGTTGACCAGTTTGGAAATAGCCTTTGAGCTTTTCCATTGCTGAGTCGTCAAGGTATTTTCCTTGTACGTCAGCAGAGTTAATAACGGAGGTGATTGCGTCTTGCATCGTTATTTTCCTTTCCTAAGTTGAGTTTATTGATTGTATCTATTTAACCCGTTCATTGGGAGGCTAGCAACCGCAAGGGATTACTGCATCGCGCCGATTACATAGTCGAAGTAAGAAGCTGCTTCTCCAGCATCTTCAGCCGACATCATGGAAGTAGCAACATTTTTCATGCAGCGTACACTTTCAGCAACCGCATTGATAGGAGTTCCGAGGGAATTGTACATTTCACGAACGCCAACTAAACCGATTTCTTCGATGGGAGTAACATCACCAGCAACAATCCCATAAGTAACGAGACGCAGATAGTAATCCATGTCACGTAAGCAGGTTGCGGTCATTTCTTCACCGTAAGCGTTTCCCCCTGGGGAAACAACGTCAGGGCGTTTTTGGAAAAGTTGGTCGCCAGCTTGCTTAACGATACGCTCACGAGCGCCAGTGAGGGTTTGAGCGATACGAAGGCGTTGCTCACCCCCTTCAACGAAGGCTTTAATGCGGTCTAATTCGCCAGGGCTGAGGTAACGGGCTTCAGCATCAGCGTTCACGATGGACTTCGTGACGATACTCATGTTTTAAAATCCTCCAACGGATAAATTGAATTTTGAATTTTAGGTCTGGTTATTTTCCCTACCATACTCAATAGAGTATCAGGAAATGGGGTAGCTGAACTATAGTAACAACCTTCTCCGATTTATTTTGCGATATCTTTCTCACTTTTCATCTCCTAATTTTATATTTTGTAATATTTCTCTTCATTTCACGGTAAGTAACCAGTAATCAGTGACCAAGTGATGAAAATGTTACTGATAGATTATTTTAGAAGAGGGACGGGGGGACAAATTCCGTGTTTAGATCAATGACCAAGGACGAAAGACAAACAACAAACTATAATTTAATTCATAACCCAGACCAACTAGAAGCCCGCTTAAAAGAGATTCCCTTACAGCCTGGGGTTTATTTAATGCGCGATCGCGCTGGGAATATCATTTATATTGGCAAATCTACTAAACTGCGATCGCGAGTTCGTTCCTATTTTCGCACCTCCCAAGTTCTCAGTGAACAGAAAAAACTCATGATTCCCCAAATCGCGGACATTGAGTTTATTGTCACCGATACGGAAGCAGAAGCCCTAGCATTAGAAGCAAATCTCGTCAAGCAAGAACAACCCTATTTTAATGTTCTTCTCAAAGATGACAAGAAATATCCCTATCTTTGCATCACTTGGTCAGAAGAATATCCCCGCATCTTTATTACTCGTAAACGCAGACGCAATAATGAAAAAGACCGCTATTATGGCCCGTATGTGGATACAGGGGCTCTGCGGCGCACGTTAAGCCTCATTAAACGCATTTTTCCTCTCCGCCAACGTCCCCGTCCCTTATTCAAAGACCGTCCCTGTTTAAATTATGATTTGGGAAGATGTCCGGGGGTTTGTCAACAACTGATCTCTCCTGAAGACTATCGAAAAACTCTGCAAAAAGTTGCGATGATTTTCCAAGGGCGATCGCAGGAACTGGTGAAAGAACTCACTTCACAAATGCGAGCAGCTTCGGATAATTTAGATTTTGAACAAGCAGCCAAACTCCGCGATCAGATTCAGTCCCTCCAACAACTTAACGCCAATCAGAAAGTCTCTCTCCCTGATGATACTGTTTCCCGTGACGCGATCGCGATTGTCTCTAATCATCAGTATGCTTCCATTCAACTGTTCCAAGTTCGCGCGGGAAAATTAGTTGGGCGCATGGGCTTTTTTGCGGATGTTTCTGCTGCGATCGATCCTGAAGATATCTTACAACGAGTCATTCAAGACCATTACACAACGGTTGATGCTGTAGAGATTCCCAGTGAAATTATACTGCCTCAACTTCTCCCTGACCAAGACCTCATTGCTAACTGGTTAACAGATAGAAAAGGACGGAAGGTAAGTCTCACCATTCCCCAGCGCCAAGCCAAAGCAGAACTGATCAAGATGGTTGAGGAAAATGCCCGCTATGAGCTAGAAAGAACACAGCGGGTAGCAGATCGCAATCAGCAAAGCGCACAAGACTTAGCTGACATTTTAGACCTTCCTGAACCGCCACGCCGTATCGAAGGCTACGATATTTCTCATATTCAGGGAGCAAATGCGGTGGGGTCGCAAGTGGTGTTTATTGAGGGTCTTCCCGCAAAACAACATTATCGTCGCTATAAAATTAAAGATGTGAATGTCCGTGCGGGTCACTCTGATGATTTTGCCAGTCTCGCGGAGGTGATCCGTCGTCGCTTTCGCAAATACGTAGAAAATCCCGCTCTCCCCAGACAGGATGATCCAGACTTTCCAGATTTAGTGATGATTGATGGGGGGAAAGGACAACTTTCTTCGGTTGTGGAACAATTACAGGACATGAACTTGCTGCAGGATGTGGCTGTAATTAGTTTAGCCAAACAACGAGAAGAGATTTTTCAGCCGGGAGAACCTTTCCCCCTAGAAACGGATTCTGAACAGCCAGGGGTACAATTATTACGACGTTTACGAGATGAAGCGCATCGGTTTGCGGTGAGTTTTCATCGTCAACAGCGAACTACTAAAATGCAGCGATCGCGTCTCGATGAGATTCCTGGCTTAGGCTTCCAACGACAACAAACCCTGCTGTCTCATTTTCGCTCTGTAGAATATATCCGTCAAGCGAGTTTAGAACAATTGCAAGGGATTCCGGGTATTGGGAAAGGTTTAGCCAAGCAGATTTATGATTATTTTCATTAGTTGTTTCTTCTTTGCGCTCTCAAAAAGACGGCGAGTGCTGATTCTAAAGCAGTCCAACAAAATGCAGGGGTCCTGCTCCGCTAATCAACTCAATCATCAGCGCCAGAAACCCTAACATAGCTAAGCGACCATTCCACACTTCTGCGGTTGTGGTCATTCCCCATTCCCAACGTTCTTGAGGATACATTCTCAGATTTTTCTTGAGTGGGGTGACTTCTGCAAAACCCCGATTGGAGGAGTTCAGCGCATGATCCACACAGTTGGTTAACGCTTGAATAAAGGTTTGATCGGTATTTAAAGCGGGTACTCGTTGAAAGTTTTCGATTCCAGCTTCTTCAGCAAGTTCTCGGTATTCTATATCAATTTCTTGTAGGGTTTCGATGTGTTCAGAAACAAAACTAATGGGAACGACTAATAAGTCTTTTACGCCTTTTTTTCCTAGGGTCGTGATCGCCTCTTCTGTATAGGGTTTTAGCCATGCTACCGGGCCAACGCGACTTTGATAAGCAAGGGTATGATCGTTAGGTCGAGCGAGCGTTTTCAGAATCAGACGAGTACATTCTTCGATTTCATACTGATAAGGGTCTCCCGCTTCTTCCACATAACTTAACGGTACGCCATGAGCGCTAAAGAAAATATGCACTTGGTCTGGATGCTCAAATTTATCTAGTTCTTGGGTGATTAAGTTTGCCATTGCTTGCAAGTAAGCTGGTTCATCGTACCAAGAAGGAATCACTGTGTAGGGAATCTTTTGTAAGACAGGGTCTTCTTGCCAAATTCGTTCTAAGACGCGGAAACTTGACCCACTGGTGCTGATCGAAAATTGCGGATACAGGGGCAAAATCACTAATTTTTCTAACTGATCTCGCTTTATACGCACGATCGCCTCTTCTGTGAAAGGATGCCAATAGCGCATTCCCACATATACCCGTGCATCAATATCCTGCGATCGTAGTTTTTCTCCTAAAGCATCTGCTTGTGCTTCTGTAATTCGACGCAGGGGAGACCCGCCACCGATTTGTCGATAATTTTCTTGAGATTTGCGCGATCGCACCGTAGAAATCAACCATGCTAGGGGTTTTTGTAACCAAGGCACTGGCAAACGGATGATTTCTGGGTCAGAAAATAAATTGTATAGGAAAGGACGGACATCTTCTAGCTCGTCTGGTCCACCCAAGTTTAGCAGTAATACCCCAACTCGACCCATAGTAATATCTTTTGTTTCTTTAATTTAAGTTTTCAGTTGCTTTATTAAGTTTAACAATTTCTTTCTAATCTAGGGCTTGCTAAAAAAGGATTACCTTTCCCCATTGAGCAGTACGAGCATCTTGCTGGCTATTCCAACTCATCAAATAGATTTGATCAATGATTACTCAATTCTTGCTTCAGCCGATAAATAATCGTATCCCCATCTACTTGGGAAAGAATCTCCTTAATCACTGTACTCGGTCCCAATGGCCCCCAGCTACAGCCTTGTTTAAGATACTCTTGCGCTACTTGTCCCACGCTATAAGCGCCAAAGCCTGCGATCGCGCCCTGGGCTGCTGCTAATCCCGCATAAGATGCGATCGCAGTTGGACTACCCAAGCCACTCCCGATCAAGGCGCTACTTTTTCCTAAACCATACAGCGCACTGGCTCCAATTTCGCCTAATAATAAACTTCCTGAACTAATTAAAATCCGTCGCCAGAGTTTCCCTGCTTCGTAGCTGGTCATGGGTAAATTATAAAGCCTTGCTAAGCCCCGAATTAACGCCAAATCCGCAAATGTTCCACCGATGAGGTCAAAAATGGCAATTGGATTAACCGCCACCGCGATCGCCTTATATCGGGTGTAATTCCAAATCAAGGTTTCTGCTTCTTCTTGGCGCAGTCTTAAGGTTTCCGTTGCCATATTATCTTCAGCCGTCTGCGCTTGTAACAAAGCATTGAGCGCCAGCAGTGATCGACCTTCGCGGTTGAGAATATCTAAAATTGCTTCCTTGAGTGCTTCAATTTGAGGGGGTTGGGGTTCTTGTTCGTAAGTAACCTCACCATTAGCTTGTTCCAATCGCACATAAATCATTGGGGGTTCTGCCGATACCATGATGATCTCGCGGGGGGATAAAAGTTGTTCGAGCGCTTCCCCTTCTTTTCCCGTCCCCAGTTGTCGCAGTTGCTGATAAATCGCTTGGCGGTCTTGATCTCGATAGAGATCGATTTTATTAAATACTAATAGAATGGGTTTTTTCGCCTGTCTTAATTCACATAGGGCTTGATACTCTGTGCGCGTGATATCCCCAGCAACTACAAAGAGAATTAAATCCGCTTGTTGCGCGATCGTCTGCGCCATTTGCGCCCGTTCTTCCCCTTGTACCTCATCTAAGCCAGGGGTATCAATTAACTCAATCTGAACTTTTCCACTGGTAGGAGTCCAACGAATGGTTTGCGGCCAACGGGTAACCCCATTCACCGGCCCAGTGATCATCACTTTTTTCCCCACCAAGGCGTTGATGACGGCTGATTTTCCGCGACTGACTAAGCCAAAAGTTGCGATGCGGATGACCGTTTCGTCTAGTTTGTCATAAGCTGCTTTGATGGTTTGTAAATCTTGTTTAATGGCTGCCTGTAATTCGCCATTGGGAGGAGATGAACCATGACGGCGGGTTTTACCATACCACGATAGCGCCTGAGAAAGACTGGCGCGAGCTTGATTGAGATGATTTTGTTGGGAAGAAGAATTGGTCGTCATTTTGCTAATTTGTCATAGTTTATCATTGACTAAACCCCTTCCAGAGTCACCACTTGAGAAGCAGTAAAGCCATTGCTACGGTAGGTTTTGCTGGCTGCTGTGGTGGTAATTACAGTGTGTGTGGGCTTTTCAGGTAATCTTTTCCGAAAGGCGATCGCTGTCCACCATTCCTCGCGCCTCAGGGAAAATTGTAGTATGACTCTTGACTAAATTTTGAGTTCTCCACATTTTTCAAAACGTGGATTCCAAAGGTGGTTACGCTCGCCTCCCTTACATCTCCTCACTAAAGCTCTGGCCATTTCATGGGGGGAGCGAGGGGGGTTTCCACATTTACGATTGTACATTAACTAATTTATCTGCGTACTCACGCAAAAGCGATCGAGCTTGGCTTAAAACCTCTTAGTCACATGACAGTTTATCGTATTTTTCAGCCAGTGGTAGAAGCACAAAAAAAGAAGAAAAGTGTTCGTTCTCTTGGTTGACAAGGAATCGTAATAATTTTCAATCTGCTGTATTGATCGCCTGATTGAGTGGCAAAAATCCCCATTAATCTCTGAGAAAAGAGGAGGTTGATTGGGGGATACCTACTTGTCAGACCTCAGCAAAGATATTGTCACAAAATCTAAAATTGCAAATCTGAAAACCTTTTTTTTCTCTGGTTAAAGTCTGTGTATTCCGAGTAAAGTTTTGTAAAGATTTTACTAAAGGAAGTAAGAAGTAGAGCAAAAGTGCCTATTCAAAACTATAATAAAATCTAAATCACAATAATTAAAAGGTATTCATCATGGCTAAGAAAGATAATAACGCTCAAGAAGCTGGAATGTATGCTGCTCTAATCTTTTTCAGGGCGGTTATTTTTTATTATTGTTGAAAGCGCGATCGTTCATCTAAAAAACAAAGCCAAGTTAAGGAGAAAATGAAAAATGAATTTATTTAAAGATTCAGTCTCAGTGCTTCTATCTCAGAAAGATTTTGAAATGAAGTTTAAACCTGCCGAACGTGAAATAAGTAGGCTCAGAGAAAAGATTACAATGACACGGCATAAGTTTGGCTTATTTAAAGTCCACAAATTTAGTCTTGACGAACTTTATCAGCATTTATCAAAAATTGGATCAATTATAGAAAAGATTGGTGATGATATTAGCCAGTGGGAAACCAGTGAACAACTTACTTATTTTGAAAAATCACTTTATATGAAATATCGCAGTGATGTTGAGATAAAACTCCATGAACTTGAAAAAATGATTGAAGATAGAGACCCCACTTTCTGGGAAGAGATATTTGATTTATTTACCTCTCGTATTACTCAAATTATGGAATATCTACCTGAGTTTATGGTTTTCTCTTTACCTCGTTTTCTTGTAGGAAAAGGATTTCATCGAGTGCAACGACTTCTAAAAAAAGCCAAATAATTAATTCACATCCTTAATTGAAAATTAGAACCGATACAAGTGGGGATACAATGATACCGATTGATGAAAATATTCCAGAAAATAGTGACAGTAGTGATAAAAGTGTAGAGTCGTCAGAAAATATAGCAGAAACCAGTTCAAGTCCTTCAGTTCATCCAAGTAATAGTGATTTTTCTAGTAATGAAATAGAAAAAGACTCAGAACTTGATAAAAGCCAATTACAATCTAATAAGCAAGAGACAAGAAGTGAAAAGATAAAAGCATGGAGTGAGTTTATTACCTCTCTAGCCAATCTCTTGAAATCTTTAGCACCTTGGCTTTGGGCGACTGTTTTAATTGTTGTCATTATTCCTCTCATCGGACAGGCTTTTATTGCTAATAGTTTCCAGTCTTCAGACACTAAACAATCTCAAGAAAATGAGGAAGTCATTGTCGAAATTTCTCCCAACTGGAATCAGATTGATCAAGCAGTTGCCAGTGTTTTAAAAGATGCTCGTGAAAGTGCTGAAGACTATGCTGATCAAGAATTACAAGTTTGGGTCGATGATTTAATGGAGCGAGTTGATTCTAGTTTTTTAGATTGGTATTTTGGCTACTTAAATCAAAAACAGATTGAGTATAAAAGTTTCTTTGCTGGAATTAATGCAAACTTACAATCATGGCTTAACTTAAGTAGTGATCAGCCTGAAGAAAGAATCGCTGAAGTAATTACAGAAGATTTTCAGACAGAGTTTGCAAAACGAGTGCTTAGACCTCAAATTGCTCAACTACAACTCGAACGAATTACCAATGAAACGGTAAGATATTATTTAAACGAAATTGAAGATAACATTCAGCAAATTCCAGTCAAATATCAAATTCCTAAAGGAGATTGGGATCGTTATTTAAGCGAAATTTCAGTGAACATTTACGACACAGAAGGTAAACCCTCTAGCCTTTCTTTAAAAACCTTAGCAGGAGGTGGCGCTTACTTTGCATTGAAACCTCTTATCGCTCCTGCACTTCCTGTGATTAGTAGTAAAGTAGTTGGTAAACTAGCTGGAAAAGCAGGTGCAAAAATTGCCACTAAAACAGGAGGGGTTGTTGCAGGAAAAATCGGAAGCGCACTCTTAGATACAACAGTTGGTGTCGGAATTATCCTTTGGGATGTTTGGGATAATAAACGAACTGCAAGTGTTGAAAAACCTATTATGAGAGAAAACTTAGCTGACTATCTGCAAGAAGTTAAAGAGTCTCTACTTGATAATTCTGAAACAGGTATTTTAACTGCGGTTGATAGTATTCAAAATACTTTAGTTAACTCAATTAGTGTAAAACAGGAGAATTAATCATGTCTAATAACTTATTTAAGAAAACGATAATTTTTCTACTTGCTACATTATTATTTTGGTCTCAATTCCCTCTCAATAATCAGCCATTAAAGGCAAGTGCCAATGATGAGCAAATGCTTGCTTTAGCAGAAAATAATCCTCAATCTTATGATTGGAACGAAATTGATCAGCAGCTATCGAATAATCTAAGAGTAGCAAGATTGAATACTGAAGAACTTGCCCAGTTTGAATTAAACGCTTGGAAAAGGGAATTAATGAAGAAAGTAGATGATGAATTTCTAGATTGGTATTATGGCTACTTTAATCAAAAAGCTATGGAGTTTGGGATTCCTTTTGCTTGGCTTGCTTTCAAACTAGATCAGCCATTTGATAATTTATCAAGGGAAGATGAAAAGGATTTAAATGCTGGTGGAATCATTGAAAAAAGAATGGTTGAAGATTTTAACCGTAAGTTTCAAGAGTTAGTTTTAGATACAGAAGCCGAGGAATTGCTGAAGGAAAAGATAGAAAGAATCGGAATCACTTATGCTACTGCAATTGGAACACAATTCTCGAAAGTAAAAGCACAATATCAAGTTTCTGATCCAGAATGGGAAGAACACTTAGGAAACTTGGCTCAACTAATTTATAATACAGGTAATAGTGAATCTGATTTATCTGCTGCAGGATTAAATAGTAACTTATCGACTAAAGTTTTTGCTGCAACAACAATTACTGTTGGGACTAAAGTAGCTGCCAAGTTAGCAGGAAAAGCAGTTGGGAAAACGGCAACAAAGGCAGGGGCATCAGTAGCAGCAAAAGCAGGGGCGCAACTCCTTGATCCGATACTAGCAGTAGGTTTTCTGGTGTGGGATGTTTGGGACTATCAAAATATGGTTGATCAGTCTAGACCAGAGTTAAGACGAAATATTTCTGACTATTTAGAAGAATTAGAGTATTCTATTTTAGCTGGTGAAGATAGTATTATATCTGGACTTTCTGCGGTTGAAGCTGATTTATATCGTAATTTACAGGATTTACGCAGTAACTATTCCTAAATTCAGTTACCTTTCGTAGTTATACCATTTTAAAAAAGTTATGCTACAGTAAGGGCTTCTAAAATATAATTCCAACCTCCCAAAGAAGCAATCACTTGTGGGCTGATTCCTTGTAAAATCTTTCCTACTTCTTCCTAATCGTTTGTATAGTTCATCGTACAGTTTCCAGCTTAGATTATCCTTAAGATATTGCCAAAATCTTTCAATGGGATTGAGTTCTGGAGAAGCTGGCGGTTGAAAAATTAGCAGGATATTTTCGGGAATCTTTAAGTCATTACTTTGATGAAATTTTCCCTGATCCAATTGAATGAGGTTTAAGCAATCAATGCCAACTCGCTTAAAACCAAGACGAGCGTAAAATCCATTGGCTTGCAAGTCTATAGGGCATTTCAGACGTAAGGTGGTTATACCGTTTTCACGGGCGAGCTTTTCCCATGCTTCAATCAACTGACTACCAAATCCTCTCCGTTGTTGTTCAGGCTCAACACAAAGATGATAGAGGGTTGAAATTTGATCCTGACGATGGTGAAAGTGAAGAAATCCACAAGAAACACAGAGGATTTCCCGTTTCTGAAGCGCGATCGTCAAAACTGATCGATTGATAAAACCTAATTCTTTCCGATGAGCATCAGCAATTGACTTAATCCATTGTAAATCTTCACTTTTAGCAAATTTTACCTTTTCTATTAAATGGCTTGGCACAGATTGTTTCCTAGAAAATGTTTTTGTCAATCGATCATACTCTCCTGTAGCATACAAGTTTTACTCATCTACATTGAATCTATTCTGCCATTGGATCACTACGTTTGTCTGCTTTTTTTCGCTATCAAAAAGATTTCAACTTGAGGCGCAACTGATGATGAATTTGATCAAACCATAACGGAATAACAGGTAATCCTTGATCAAAATACTCGATCGCGCGATCGCGCTCAAAAGAATCTAATAATAAATGATCCCAATCAGGATTACAATAGAACATTACTCGTTCGGTCGTTTCAGGATTTAAATAATCAAGCTCATCCTTATAGTACCTCAACTTATCCAGAAGCATACTCGCACTGTCAAAGCTAAAACCAATCCGTAACCAATACTCCATCAGCTTGAGTTCTACTAACTCAGAATAGGAATAGTACACACTGCGTCCTGTTCCCGTTCCTGAAATCGTGGGAACAACCACTTCCTTCTCGCGCCAATACTGCAATTGACGCAGAGAACAACCTGTGAGTTGAGCCGCTTCTCGGCTAGTAAAAAATTGTTTGTTCATAACGCTGATTTTACAAAATCTCGCTATAATACATTTATGTTCTTATAAAACATAGACAATATAACGATGAGTCAGATAACCATTCAGTGTCGCCTTGTCGCCAGCGAAGCCACTCGTCATCAGCTTTGGCAGTTAATGGCTCAACAGAACACGCCTTTAATCAACGAACTGTTAAAACAGGTGGCGGAACATCCTGACTTTGAAACTTGGCGACAGAAAGGAAAACTCCCTGGGGGAATTGTTAGCCCACTCTGTAAGCCCTTAAAAGAAGATTCTCGCTTCAGTGGTCAACCGAGTCGATTCTATATCAGTGCGATTAAAGTTGTTGAATACATTTATCAATCATGGTTAGCTCTACAAAAACGCTTACAATGGAAGCTCAATGGTCAACAACACTGGTTAGAGATTCTGAAAAGTGACCAACAACTCTGTCAAGATGCAGACTGTTCCCTAGAGACACTTCGCCATCAAGCCAGTGAAATTCTTACCTCTCTTCAACCTTCTGCAAGTAATAATAAAAAGAAATCCAAAAAGCAAAAATCGAGTCCTCGTAACAGTCTCTTTGATGCTTATGATAATGCAGAAGATAATTTCACTCGAAGCGCGATCGCGTACCTTCTTAAAAACAATTGTAAAATTCTAGAACAGGAAGAAGACCCTGAAAAATTTGCTCAACGCCAACTGAAATGGTTTCAACGATTTTACAAAGATCAGGAAATGAAAAGAGCCAGTAAAAACCAACATTCAAGTAGCTTATTTACGCTTCGTTCTAGAAATGACAATTAATTTGTCACCAACGACAAATAATCTGTCACTGTACAACAATCTAAGCCAGCAATCGGATTTGAACCGACGACCTACCCATTACGAGTGGGTTGCTCTACCACTGAGCTATGCTGGCACACCTGCCAAAAAAATATTATAACTCAACCTATTCTTTGCGTCCCAAGTGTTCTACTAAGGGCTGGAAAACAGGAACTAAGTCGCCTCGACTGACTACCAGCGTCGGGAGAGGTTTTTTCCCATAATCTACCCCTGCTTGGAGGGGGAAAACAGAGGTGGGGGTCAGAGGAATAAATTTTCCCCCAGCACCTTGTACGATCGCGCAGACGGCTGCTAAATCCCACACTTTGGGAATGGCTTCAAACGCACCTAATGCTGCGCCCCCTGCGACCAGTAGAAAGCTATAGGTACACACGCCCACTTGTCGGGTTTTACAGGGTAACGGTTGCTGATAAACGGAGTTGCTGCGAGCGCAGAGGCTAAATAAATGACTCTGGCTAGGATCGTCGGGACTGGTTTGGATGGCTTCTTCGTTGCGATACGCGCCGTTTTCTCCTTGTAATCCTGAACCGGTTAACCAATAGCCGTGAAAGGATTGTTGGAGAATGGGGAAGTGAACATAGCCAAACACAGGGCTTCCCCGATACAGTAACCCCATAGAAATTCCCCAAACGGGAATCCCCCTTGTGAAATTGGTTGTCCCATCAATGGGATCGATCACCCAACACCATTCTTTGTCTGGATAGATATGAACCGTCTCCTCGGTGACTACGCCATGATTAGGGAAGTGAGATGCGATCGCGTTGCGGATTTGTTCATCCGCCCATTGATCGGACTCGGTGACTAATGATTCATCGGGTTTGTGTTCTGCTGAGACTCTGCCAAACTGGGTGGTTAGTGTCTCTCCCACTCGTTTGGTTAAATTCTGGCTAAACCCGAAAGCGTCCTGTAATACTGGTTCTATCATCCGTCTAAATCCCCTTCCATCACCGTAGAAATTGCTTTATTGGTCGTGGTGCGAAACTCAGAAACATTGACCCGATTTAATAGCGCGATCGCAGCTAACATTCCCAAAGCCTGCAATCCAAATACTAACCCATAAGCGAACACTGGCGCAGTAAATAAAGCCTTACCAATATCTAAAACAATACCACCTGTTAGGGTCGCTATGGCCCGGGCTAACGCTTGCGCCAATCCCCAAGCGCCAATAAATGTTCCTGCGGTTTCGGCTGCGGTCAAGTCTAACATTAAACTAATCGCGCCTGTGGTTGTCAAACCTGCAGCTAAGCCAAATAAAAAGATCGCTGATTTTAAAACGACTGCTTCTTGGGTCAAACCCGAGAGAATAATTAACACAAAACTTCCTGCTACTAACAAACAGCCTAAGCGAGTGGTGTTTTGTTTTCCAAGGCGAGGAACGACTAAAAAGCCTGTACTGCTAACACCAATTAATGTTCCTAATCCCCAAAAGGCATTTAATTGGGTAGTTTGAGAAATGGGTAAATCAAAGACTTCTCCGCCATAAGGTTCTAACACCGCTTCCTGCATAAATAAACTAATGGTCATCATAATCAGGAAGCTAAAGAATAAGCCTGTTTGACGACTGGCGGTTAAAATGCGAATGGCTCTTCCTAGGGTAACACTGTCTTCGCGATCGCTGACTGTAGAGCGAGTTTCATAACGGGAATATTTTTTTTCGATTCCCCAAGTGGCGATTAATGCTAAGGCGAAAACGATTAAGGGAACAACAATAAATAAGCGATTAATACCCCCTTGCAAGATAGCTAAAGGCGTTTGAATCACCTTTTCATTTGTCAGCAATAAGCTGCCTACATTTGCCCCCAAAATCACGCCGTCTTGCTGTAAACTTTGCAGGAGAATGCCACCGCTAACGCCCCCAATAACAATTCCCACCATTAACATTGACCAGACACTTCCCACTAGCTTCGATCGGTTTTCATCGTCAGAAACATCCACTAAAAGCGCAGCAAAGGGGGTGGAACTGGCACTCAAAGCTAACCCATAAAAGATAAAAATTAAGCCTAATAAGACCGAAAAAAAGGCAGTTTCTCCACTCCAAACCCACTCTCCCGTTTCTCGGATCGCGCTTCCCAATTTCCACATCACCTGCACGGCGAGAAATGCTGTAAAGGTAAAAAGTGCTGTTCCCACCCAAACATAGCCACTGCGATGGAGTCCAAAGATCGGTTTTGCGTCGGACATTTGTCCAAACCAAACCCTAGCGGGTGCGACAAACTGATGGAGGGCTAAAGTTCCTGCTGCGATCGTGGCGGGAATGCCTAATTCACTGATCATAACTCGATTCAGCACGCCCAAGGTGAGAATTGACATGATTCCCAATGCCATCTGAAACAACCCCAAGCGAAACATGGTGATGAGGTTGACTTGGGGAGGAAGGGAGGAGTTTTTCACAGAAGAAGAAAAGTTAACGTCACTGGTCGCCATTGCAAATTTGCTTGTCGTTTTGTAAAGCGTACGAGTTCTAATTTTAACTTATGTTTGTTATTTGTTCCCTGTTTAGCTGAATGATGAATGTTTGTCCTAGGTTAACAACATTCTTCTTCAACTTTTTCTAATAAATCGAGGGCTTTTGTGTCTTCGTACTCTTCAAATAAAGCGTAAATATTGTTGATTTGGCTACTGACAAAATGAAGAGCATCTTGGTCGATGGCAACGCGATCGCGCAGCTTCTGTTGAAAATAATCTAGCCAAGGACTATAGTGAGGAGGAGCATCAACATATTGCTCAATATAACTCAGAATCTTTTGCCCTCTGCCATCGCAGTCAATTCCTTGAAAGCTAATATAGCGATCAGTCTTTTCGTTAATCATTGTCTTGTTTGTTGATGTTTACCTCTCAATTATATCTTCCACTCAGAGTTTTTTCTAGTTGATAGCGGTTCTATAATCTGATCTCAAAAGTTGACTGATTCAGGCTTCCTCTTTCCCTCCCTAACCATAATAATTAATGATTAATTGTCATATCCCCGAGGGGGGTATTGAAATTTACAGAAAAACAGACGAAGCTAGAGTGAGGAAACAAAATTCAGGGTAAATTGCGGTGAATAATAGACAAGCCTTATTAACTTCTCTTACTTTAGGACTACCTGTACTGGCATTTGGGTACAGTTCTCAAGCCAATGAAGAAACCCAAACGGTCGCTGCTGATGGATCAGGAACGATCGCGATCGTGGCTAACGGGGAAGATTTCGTTCGACAAGGATTTGTCACTAAAGATGGTTGGAGGATTGACTTTGATCATGCGTATGTCACCCTTGATCAGGTCAAAGCCTATCAAACGGAACCCGCTTTTGATCCAGATACCGATCAAACCATTGAAGCCAAAGCGTTAGTCAGTTTAATCCAAGAACCGACTACTGTTGATTTAGCAGCAGGAGGGGCTGATGCTGACCCGATTAAAGTGAGCGAAAAAGAAGGAACTGCTGGGTTTTATAATGCGTTGAGTTGGGAAGTGGTCACGCCAAAAACAGGAGAGGTCAGTAGCGCGATCAGGCTTCAGGGAACGGCGAAAAAAGACGGAGAGACCATCAATTTTACCCTCAACCTCGACAAGCCTCTCGCTTACAAATGCGGGGAATATGTGGGAGATGTCCGTAAAGGATTTTTACAAGCCAATAGCCAAACCGAATTAGAAACCACCTTCCACTTTGACCATATTTTTGGGGACGCAGAAGCCCCAATGGACGACGCAATTAATACGGGTGCGGTTGGGTTTGAACCAATGGCGGAACTGGCCAGTAATGGCACGCTCAATGTTGATTTAGCAACCCTTGAACAAGCACTCTCAGCACAAGAGTATCAAACCCTTGAAAAAGCCATTATTGGGCTAGGCCATGTGGGTGAAGGTCATTGTCAGGAAACCGCCAATTAAATCAAAATTAGTTCACTATGCGTTTGCCAGTTTTTCTTACCTTAACCGCTACCCTGCTCGGCGCTGCTCCTGTTTTTGCACATGGGGTTGCGATCGAGCATCGGAAAACCGAAGCCATCCAAATTCGAGCCACCTACGATGGGGGAGAACCCATGTCTAACGCTCAAGTGGTGGTTTATGCTCCCGATAACCCCACTGAACCTTGGTTAAAAGGAACAACCACTGAAGAGGGAATCTTTACCTTTGTCCCCGAATCAGAAGCCACCAGTGGCAGTTGGGATGTCCGTGTCAGAGAAAGCGGACATGGGGATATAATCAGCATTCCTGTGGTTAGTGAGTCTCCTCAACAAGCTCAAGCCACCAGTGAGAAAGCCCCAACCCCCAGCGTCAGCAATAATACTTCTTCCTGGGAAGGCGGAGACTATACCCCCCTCCAAAAAGCAATGATGATTGCTCTGGGGGTTTGGGGGTTTGTGGGAACAGCCCTTTTCTTTAGTCGTCGTTCACCGAAAAACGAATAATGCACATTCCAGATGGGATTCTTCCCCCAGCTTTAACCATCGGTGGTTATGCGGTTACTGGGGGTTTAACTTGGTATTCCCTCAAGCAAATCAATCGTTACCATGACCCCACGGAAGAAATCCCTCGCGCTTCCCTACTGACGGCTGGTTTTTTTATGGTCTCTCTCATTAACGTTCCCATTCCTCCCACCAGTATTCATTTAATCTTAAATGGCTTACTTGGGGTTATCTTGGGTTATTTTGCCTTTCCCGCCATTCTCATTGGGCTATTTTTCCAAGCCGTTTTATTTCAGCATGGGGGGATTTCTTCGCTGGGAGTGAATGCTGCGATGATGGGATTTCCAGCGTTGTTAGCTTATCATGTTTTCCAGTTTCACAAGTCTTTCTCCAAGCCAACTTCTTGGATTCCTGTATTTGCTTTTATCTGTGGTGCGGGGGCGTTGGCTTTATCAGCATTAATCTTTTCTGTGATCATTGTGACCACGATTTCTGCCGACATTAATGCAGAATTAGAGCGCCGAGCGATTTACATTGGTTTAGTGGGTTATACAGGACAAGCTGTTGCCGAAGGGGTGTTTACAACTTTGTTGATTTCTTTTTTCCAACGGGTGAAGCCAGAATTATTAAAATTGACCATTGACAATTAGTAATTAGTAGTTAATGATTAAGTATTGATCATTTTGCAGTCCCCTGTAAACTTTCTTTCTCCAACCTAGAAGATAGTGAGAAGACAACAAAAGTTAATTAGATTTTTGGCGGTTTTGATTAGTGTTATCGTCTGTTTGCAGACAGTGGCGCACAGTTACTCTTTGTCTAATCAAACCGAAATTCGCGGGGCTTGGTTGACCAATGTCGATAGTGAGATTTTATTCTCTAGCGAAGGAGTAGAACAAGCCCTCACTCGTCTCAAACGACTGAATTTTAACACCGTTTATCTCACAGTCTGGCAAGGGGGTTATTCCCTTTATCCCAGTGAAGTTGCTAAGGCTAGAGTTGGCGCAAGGATTCATCCAGACTTTACTAGGCGTGACTCCGATCTCTTAGAAGAAGTTATTAAGCGAGGACATGAGTTAGGAATGACCGTCATGGCTTGGTTTGAATATGGCTTTATGTTACCTGCTGATTCGGTTTTAGCGCGACAACATCCAGAATGGCTAACGCAACGTCAAGATGGGACTCAGGTTGAAATCAAAGGGGAAGATGCGGTGATTTGGTTAAACCCATTTCATCCAGAAGTTCAAGATTTTATCTTAGATTTAGTGACTGAAATTGTTAGTAATTATCATGTGGATGGCATTCAATTTGACGACCATTTTGGCTTGCCTTCTGTATTTGGTTATGATGATTATACAGCCCAACTTTATCAAAAAGAAAAGAATCTATTACCTCCTGATAATAATCCACAAGATTCATTTTGGGTGCGTTGGCGGGCTGACCAATTAACACAGTTTGTAGAAAAGATTTTCTTTCGTGTGAAAATGCTTAATCCCAATTGTCTGATTTCCCTCTCTCCTAACCCTTTACATTTTGCTTTGCCAGCCCATCTCCAAGATTGGTTAGCTTGGCAAGAAAACGGCTATCTTGATGAGATTGTTATTCAAGTTTATCGCACCGATATGGAGCGATTTATTGATGAATTACAACGGACACAAGTGCAGTTAATGAATTCGGAGACTCCTGTGGCGATCGGGATTTTAAGTGGTTTAAAAAATCGTCCGACCTCGATCGCGCTTATAGAAAAGCAAGTGAAAGCAGTGCGCGATTGCGGTTTTGATGGTATTTCTTTCTTCTTCTATGAGAGTCTTTGGAATTGGGACGAAAAGTCACCCGCAGAGCGCGAAAGATCGATTTATAATTTATTTTCCTTGCCAGCCGATCGCAATTAATTAGTTTTCTTGAATTATTCATTGCCCACCCCTCATTTGTTGCCAAAAATCCTGATATTGTTGTTCGGTTTCTTTGGATAACGGTAATAAAAACTCACTCTTTTCTAAAATGTCTGGTTTTGGAATCCGTAAATGATCTTTTTGTAAATCTTCAGAGATTTGATTATTAGCAGCTTGCAATAAAATAGGAGAAGACGCATTGGTAAAGAGTCCAATCTGGTTTGCTGCTTCAGGTTGCCAACAAAAGTTAATCCATTGTAATATTTCTTCAGCAAGTGTGTCATTTGCGGTGGGTTGTACCCACAAATCAGCCCAAAGGGATGTTCCTGATTCGGGGATAATCATTTTAAGGTCAGGGTAACGGGTTTCTAGTTGTAAAAAGTCGCTCGACCAGCCCACAGCAATCCAAGTATCATCAATAATTAAGGGCTGGAGATAGGCTTCAGAACTGTAGAATTTGACTTGTTGATGAAGGTTGGCTAATTCTTGTTCTAAATTAGGAATGCTGTTGAGATCAGATGTGTTGTAAGAGTTGCCTAACTTTTTTAGCGTTAACCCGATGACTTCTCGCGGTTGATTTAATAGGGAGAGGCGATCGCGCAATTCCTCTCGCCACAAGTCTTTCCAGTCGGTTGGGGGAGCAAAGCCCTTTTGACGAAAGATATCAGCACGATAAGCAATGACAGTGTTTCCCCAACGGTAGGGCGCTCCATAAATCTTACCACCTGTGTCAGAGTTTCCCTGTGCATTTCGACGGACAAGATTTTGCCACAAGGGAGGTAACTGTTGCCAATTGCTGAGAGAATCAACATTAAGGGGTTGAATCAGATTTTCAGTAATGGCTTTTTGCAGCCAAAAATCGCCTAATGTCGCCAAATTTGCTGTTTTTTTGCTATTTTCTTGCGCTATCTCTTCTAAAAAATTGTAAAGAGTTGTTAACTGCGGTATGGGTTTAATATCTAACTTACGATTAGGAGAAAATTGTTTTTTGAAATCCCCCAAAAGTTGGGGAGGAATAGAATCTTTTAATACTTTGATGGTTAAAGAATTTCCATCGCTACAGGATTGCATTGTGGGCGCGATCGCGCTCAGAAGAACGATTAAGATAAATTTACGACGGCTTAACATAATGTGAAAAATTAAATAAATCAGTAATATTAAGACATATCTCGACACAGAGAATACCCTAGTGGGTAGGCAGGTTTTTTTCTACCTGTCACTACCGAACAAATTTTATTAGTATCGTTCATGGATGGACTGCAAAATCATATCATCACTCTCGAAAAAAAAATAGATCAACTTTATGCAATCGTTGAATATCTCAGCCATTGCATTGGGGAGACATTGCCAGATTCTGAAATGGTAAGTGACCAATCAGCGGCGAAGAGATGGGAATTAGATTCCCAACTCATTAATGAGAGATCACAAGAGGATAACACTGCTGTTAACAAACCTTTTCCCAATACCCATCACCGAGGCTTCAATGCCATGATGGAACATAAAGACATTCTGCTCGACGACAAAAATTATGTTCCCAAGACAACAACTCCTCATGGGGAGGAGGTTTCTTCAGAAATTCAAATCCGTCGCTTGCATACTCAACTAACCGCAGCTTATGAGCGTATTGCTGCTTTAGAAGAGCAACTTCTCGCCCAAAGGATTCATTTTTAAGGGATTTTGCCATATTGCTGGACTAATGCTTCAATTGTGCTTAATAATTGATCCTGAGTCCAACCCAAATAGGAATGAGCCGCGATCGCACAGCCTCCAGCCCCCACCCCCTCTTTGACGTATCCATCCTCATAAGCAGCGAGTTGGGGGAATTTTGAGGTGGCAAAACTTAAATCCGTTGCCAGTAAGGGGACATCTCCTAACGTTTTCCCTAGCCCGATCGTATCACCGCTTAGGTCTTGGGCAACCCAGCGAGTTGTCCCCACAACTACTTTTTCCAAGTTTCCGCGACTGCCATTTTTAAGCAAGCGCTGCATCAGTCCATAAACTGCTAACATTTGCGTCCCTCCCGCCAGCAAGACTCCCACTTCCCGACTCGCAGATAGCGCCATTCCTGCCACAACCGCCTGCATGGGATCGCCTACCGCAGCAATCACCGCAAAGGGGTCAATGGGAATGTCTTGAAAATACCAGTTGGTGCGTCCCAATCCCGCCTGCACCAGTTCCCATTTTTGGCGATGATTACATTGAGGATGGCTACTGTTGACTTTATTCATTGCTGCAACTCTTAACCCCGTGAGTAACCCTAAAGCGGTGGTTGTCCCCCCCACCACGCATTCCCCAATCATCAGATAACTCTCAGGAACAGTTTTAGCCAAGACTTCTCCCCATTGCCAACCTTGAGCGAATAAAGTTTCTACTCGACGCTGGGGTAAGGCTTTTCCTGTGGAGACGCATTGCGCGGGCAACCCTGCAAGATCAATGTGGGGAATAGGAGGTGATTTCGGTAATCCTGCATTGAAGACATAAACGGGAAAATCCATTGCTTCCACTAAAGCACGAGAAATGAGGGTTGGAGATGCGCCAACGGTTAAGGGGGGTAAGGGATGCTTGGGGTGCGGTTGCAGTCCGTTAACCAAACATTCTGCATCCGCGATCGCGGTATATTTGCGATCTTCAGGGGTTGCCCCCGCAGCAGAGATATTTGGTAGCAGTCCTGTTTCCGTAAAGCCTAACACACAGGCAAAAGCGGGACGTTTCCCCCGATATTGATTTAACCACTGATGTCCTTGCTGGATTTGGGTATAGATTGAAATCATTCTTTAAAATCGAAGTAGCCAGACTGAAATAGCTTTATTTATGAAACGACGCGACCTTATTATTCTACTCGGAACAACTGGCATTGGTAGTATTATTGCGACTGTCCTTGCCAACTTCAATCCTGCAAATGCTCAAGGAAATGCTGATCTCCTCGACTCCTCCGACATTAACCTTCCTGAAGGAGAACCCCGTTTGCGCTTTATCTCCCTTGCTGATGCGGGAACAGGGAACAATGGACAATATGCAGTGGCAAAAGCCATGACAAAGTTTTATCGTCAAGAGCCGTTTCCTCTGGCTATTTTAGCAGGGGATAACATTTATAATAACGGCCATATTGAAAGAATTAAAGCTGTCTTTGAACGTCCCTATCAACCGCTTTTGCAACAAGGGGTTAAGTTTTATGCCTGTTTAGGCAATCATGATATTCGCACTAAAAATGGCATTGATGAATTGGAGTATCCCTTGTTTAATATGCAGGGAAGATATTATACTTTTCAGCGCTCGATCGCGCAATTTTTTGCCCTTGATACTAATCGCAACGCCGACTGGGATAATCAACTCGAATGGTTAGATGAACAGTTATCTCAATCCAGCGCTCCTTGGAAAATCGTCTTTGGACATCATAATATTTATTCTTCGGGAATGTACGGCGTGAATCAGGATTTAGTCTCAAAACTTACGCCTCTATTTAAACATCATAATGTTCAAGTTTATATCAATGGACATGAACATCATTATGAACGCACCGAACCCATCAATGGGACAACTTATTTAACTTGTGGCGCTGCTGCACAGTTGCGTTTAGTAGGAGAATCAGATTGGACAGCTTATGCAGCGAGTCAGCTTAGTTTTGCTGCTTATGATCTCTACGCCGATCAGATGTTAATTCGTGGGATTAATAAAAACGGAAAACTACTCGATCGCGCCATTATTCCTCGTAACACTTAGTTCAAATTATCTCAAACCATGCTATCAAAACATCAATCTCAATTCTTGGTTTCCCTTTTATTTTGTTTTCTAGCCAGTTGTCTAACTGCTTGTAATCCTGAGATAGTAGAAAGCACCGCCTCGGAAGTTCCACAAGTAGTACAAACCATTTTAAGCGACCCGAAAACTTTCAATGCTATCTTATCTCAAGAATCTCCCAATGTCTTTGGCTTAACCTATGAAGGGTTAGTACAACAAAATCCAATCACAGGAGAAATTGAGCCTGCGTTAGCAAAATCTTGGACTATTTCGGAAGACAAAAAAGCAATTACCTTTACTCTCCGCGACAACCTAAAATGGTCAGATGGAGAACCCTTAACTGCTGAGGATGTTGTCTTCACTTACAATGATTTAATTCTTAATCCTAAAATTCCTAATAATGCCAGAGATAGCCTGAGAATCGGGGAAAGTGGAGAGTTTCCAACGGTGGAAAAAATAGATAGTCAGCGTGTTGAATTTACCGTTCCCGAACCCTTTGCGCCCTTCTTACAAAGCACGGGAATTTCTATTATGCCAAAACACGCTTTAGTCGAATCCGTTGAAAAAACAGATTCCGAAGGAACTCCCGTTTTTCTATCAAAATGGGGAGTCGATACCCCACCTGAAGAGATTATTGTCAACGGTCGTTATAAGTTAGCAAACTATTCCACCAGTGAACGAGTAACGTTTATAAAAAATCCTAACTATTGGGAAAAAGATGACCTAGGAAATAAACTTCCTTACATCGATCGCGTGATCTGGCAAATCGTCGAAAATCAGGACACGGCTTTATTACAATTTCGATCAGGCGGTTTAGATTCCATTAGCGTCACTCCTGATTATTTCTCCCTCTTAAAACGAGAAGAAGATCGGGGAAACTTTACCATTTATAATGGGGGTCCGCAATACGGAACAACTTTTATTGGCTTTAACTTAAACCAAGGAAGTCGAGATGGAAAACCCCTTGTTGATCCGATAAAATCTCGCTGGTTTAATAACCTTGAATTTCGTAAAGCACTAGCGTATGGGATTAATCGGGAACAAATGATCAATAATCTCTTTCGCGGTTTAGGAAGAGAACAAAACTCACCAATTTCTGTACAATCGCCTTACTACAAAGAAGATGTCAAAAGTTACGGCTATGAATTGGAAAAAGCAAAAGAATTACTCTTAAGTGCTGGGTTTCAATATAATAAAGAAGGACTCTTATTAGACTCAGAAGGAAACCGCGTTCGCTTCACCTTGATTACAAATGCAGGAAATAAAACTAGAGAAGCAATGGGGGCGCAAATTAAACAAGATTTAGCCAAATTAGGCATTACCGTTGATTTTACCCCGATTCAATTTAATGTATTAGTGAATAAACTTTCTAATTCTCTTGACTGGGAATGCTTTTTATTAGGCTTTACAGGAGGAAATGAGCCTCATTTTGGCATTAATTTGTGGCGCACAGATGGCAACTTACACATTTTCAATCAAAGCGCCCGCGCTGGGAATCCTCCCCTAGAAGGAAGAACAGTGAGACAATGGGAAAAAGACATTGAAGCGCTGTATATTCAAGCCTCAAGAGAGTTGGATGATAGCAAGCGGAAAGCGCTTTACGACGAAGCCCAAGAAATTGTACAGGAACATTTGCCTTATATTTATTTAGTGAATCCTCTGTCTTTAGCTGCGGTGCGCGATCGCGTTCAAGGAGTAGAATATTCAGCGTTAGGAGGTGCATTTTGGAATATTGAGGAGTTAAGACTTAGTCCTTAGTCATTGGTCATTAATTTGGTTCATGGTTCATTGTTATAGCGCGACAAAATCAGGTTAGGACGTTCTTAAAAAGACTAGCGACCGAGACGGTCGCACTCCCACCGTTCGGGAAATGTCCTAATATAAGCACGTAGCACTATAACTTACAGTAACTGATCTGCCTAAGAACAAAGGACAAACGACAATCAACATGAATTCAGAAGCATTAAAAGCGCTGTTAAATGCCGTTGCAAAAGGAGAAATTTCTCCAGATACGGCTCAAGAAAAACTGAAAAATTTTGACTTTGAACCGATCGCTGATTTTGCAAAAGTTGATCATCATCGGGCGTTGCGGACGGGCTTTCCTGAAGTGATTTGGGGACCTGGGAAAACCCCTGATCAAATTGCCCAAATTATGATGACAATGCGGGACAATGGAGCAAACATTATCATGGCAACTCGCATCGATTCCCCTGTGTTTCGTCAAATTAAAAGCCATCTGCGAGACTTACAATATCATCCCATCCCCCGCATCTGTGTCCTAGAAACAGGGCCTCCTCCTCCCCAGCTAGGGAAAATTGGTGTTATCACCGCAGGAACTGCCGATATTCCTGTTGCGGAAGAAGCAGCACTCACAGCGCAACTGTGCGGGTTTAGGGTCGATCGCCTGTGGGATGTTGGCGTAGCGGGAATTCATCGCCTATTGAGCCATCGCGAGTTATTAAACAAAGTCCATGTGGTCATCGCCGTAGCGGGAATGGAAGGCGCTCTCCCCAGTGTGGTTGCGGGAATGGTAGATTGTCCTGTGATTGCTGTTCCGACTAGCATTGGCTATGGGGTCAGTTTTCAAGGAGTCGCGCCGTTGCTAACCATGCTTAACTCTTGCGCTGCGGGGATTGGTGTGGTTAATATTGATAACGGATTTGGCGCTGCGATTCTGGCGGGACAGATTTTGCGGACAGTAGGAAAGATTAACGAATGAAGCGAAGTGGTGCTACAACCCAACCTATGTTTCTGCTTAAGCTCCCCAAAGTTGGGGGGGGGGGTTGACAAGAACAAAAATGACTAATAATTCAATTTGCTTCATGAGAATCATCGGAAAAACTAATTTGATTCGACAGATATTCTGGCGGTTCAATATGAATTAAAATTCGCGTTGGACTAAAATATTCCTCTAACTTTTCTTCCACTGCTTCTGTAATATCATGCGCCGTTTCCACATCATCAGTATCTACAACCATGTGCATTTCAATAAACACTTGTCGCCCCACAACTCCCCGTGATGCAATACTATGACAGTTAAGGACACCTGGAACCTGCATAACAATTCGTTGAATCACTTCTGGAGGAATGGCAATTTCATCCACTAGCCAAGGAAGATTATCCCGCAACACTTCCCAGCCACTTTTTAAAACTAACAGCGCTACAGGAAAGGCTAAAATAACATCTAACCATTTTAATTGCGGAATATCCCAAAGTTGCGCTTGCCACATTCCCACTAACCCTAAAATAACCACGATCGTAATCCAAATGTCTCCCATTGTATGGTAAGAATCGGCAATTAAAATCGGACTGTCTAGCTTTTTTCCCACACGGCGCTCGTAAAAGGCAACAAAAATATTAATTCCCAAGACAATAATTAAAATCCACAATTCTAAACTACTGAGATTAATTTCTGAGGCTTCTCCGATAAATAAGCGTTCGATGATTCGTTGGATAATTTCAAAGCAGGTTATTCCTAAAAATGCAGCAATTCCTAAAGCGCCTAATGCTTCAAATTTTTGATGTCCGTAAGGGTGTTCGCGATCGGGCCGGGGAGATGCAAACTGATTACTCACTAAGCCTAAAACATTGTTAGCACTATCTGTAAAACTGTGCAAGGCATCTGCTTGAATGCTTAATGAACCTGTTAAAAAACCTACAATCACTTTCAATCCCATTACCACAAGATTTAAAATCAAAGTGAGCAACAGAACACGGCGAATTTGAGGACGGTTATCAGTAGTTGTCATGGGAATACCAAATTTCAGAAACTTGATCCGCAACTGCGCTAGCCTCAGCAATGGTTTCTCCTAAAACGGTAACATGACCCAGCTTGCGTCCGACCCATGCTTTATGTTTTCCATACCAGTAGAGATGAGTATTGGGGAGAGATTCTAGTTGTTTACGCTTTTCTAGATAATCGCTTTCGGCTGATTCATACCCTAATAAATTGACCATGACGGCTGCATTGACTATCATCTGAGGAGAAGTCAGCGTATCACCAATAACAGCTTTGATGTGCATGGCAAATTGGGAAATATCACAAGCATCAATTGTGTAATGTCCAGAATTGTGGGTGCGGGGGGCAATTTCATTGACTAAAACCTGACCATCTTCGGTGAGGAAAAATTCAATTCCCAAAATACCCACCCAATTCAATTCAGAGAGGAGGGTTTGCGCGATCGCACTGATTTTCTCTGACAATTCTTCACTAATTCTTGCAGAGGCGATCACACGCTGACAGACTTGATTCTGCTGATAAGTCTCCACCACAGGATAAACGATCATTTCCCCATTCACCCCTCTCGCAGCCATGACAGCCAGTTCGCGATCGAACGGGATATAACTCTCCACTAGCACAGGAAGCCCCTGCTGTTGCTCCCAAACCGCCTGTAGAGAGGATTCATTTTTAACGATAAACGTTCCCTGTCCGTCGTAACCTTGTCGTCTGGCTTTGATGACGAGGGGAAACTCATCAGGTTGAAAATCGGCTTTTCCCGCCATGATACTCCTAAACTCAGGAATGGGAATCCCTAACTCTTGAAGGAAACAGCGTTGTTCAAATTTATCTAATAGGGGCGCGATCGCGCCTAAACTGGGATGAAACACTGTCTTATCTTGTAACCGACTCAACCCTAACTGATCCACAAACTCATTCTCAAACGTCAGCACATCGCAAGCATCCGCTAACCTCCCCGTTGCGTCCAAATCCGACAATTCAGCAATTATCGTTTCTTCCGCAACTCCTACCGCAGCATCATCCTCATTCGGGGTTTGTATCCAGAGAGAAGCCCCTAACTTTTGTGCTTCCAATCCCATCATCCAAGCGAGTTGTCCCCCGCCTATGACACCCACTCTTTGCATTAGAAACACCCCAAAGATTCGCGAGTTGACACACTTGTTGCTTCATTGACACCATCCGCTTTTTCACAAAGCTGATTAAACTGTTCATTGTCTAAAACCGCATTGGTAAAATCAGCCCCTGTAATATCCGCCCCTTCAAAGGTAGCACGGCTCAAAATGGCATCTTCTAGGATAGTTTGAGTTAAATCAGCATTGGTAAAGTCAACGCCATTTAAGACTGTAAAGGTAAAGTTCGCCCCATGTAGATTAGCATTTTTCATCACGGACTCCGTAAAGATTGATCCGCGCATATCTGTGTTACTTAAATTTGCGTCCGTTAAATTCGCATCAGAGATTTCTCGCAGTTGTAGGGTTTCCCCTGATAAATCTTCCCCCGATAAATCAGCACTAATCAAAGATTGACGCTGAAAGCGGGTAGAGGTTTGTGCTTGGGCGCTCAAGGGTAAGAATAACACTAAGCAAGCAAGGAAGAGGCTAATAACTTTTGTCATTGTCTTCATTTTCAATTTGAGTCAGACTTCATTGTTCATTGTTCATCTTTGAGGGTTGCTTGTCCATCCTCATTTGTGACTAATGCAGATTTATCCAGCAGTCAATCAAGCCAGAATGTCGTTCCCCTGCTCAGTTCACCATGCTTTGACATCCTCCCCGCCCTAAAAGGCGGAGATTCCTACTAGAACCAACTTAATTGTTTGTCCTCTCGGTGGGTTGACGCTTCACTGGAAACTGCTACCCAATCGGTAGTCTCACACTCCCTCCAACATCCGTTTTGAGTCTCAGACAGCCCGCCCGCGACTTTTAAGATATTTCTACTGGCGTTAAGATCGCGATCGTGAACCG
>CAYXDG010000035.1:0-37333 GCA_964463655.1 uncultured Dactylococcopsis sp. | reverse complement strand
CCGCCCGCGCTCCTAGCGTCGCTATAACGGGAGTCCTCTCGTGACATTAAGATAGTCCCCCAAATGGGGGGGTTGAATAATTGACCAACTTTATAGCCTAGTTAGAATTGCGATCGATTAATCCCAATTCCATTATGAACCCGTGCTGTGGTCGCGGGAGGACGATTAATAATTTCTCCGCCAAGATAGACAGAGGTAGAACTTCCCCCATCTAAATTTAAGGCTTCGATCGCCCCTAAACGCTCTAAAATACGGGTTGCTTCCTCTAGAGTAGGCCCGGGTCTTCCCACTCCGTCTCCCATCGCTACTAACAAGAGTTTGCCTCCTTGAGTGAGTGCGATCGCGCTACGCTGTGCTTTTTGCTCGATAAACGCCTTACTAAAATTTTCTCCTGCTGCATTTAAAACCCTTTGTCCATTTTTAATCAACAATGGTCCGGCAGCAAGGAGATGCGGATAAGAAGCAAAAGAAGCAGGAATAGTTTGTGCTTGGACTTGTAAGGATGTTCCCACAGAAAAGACCCCTCTTAATTCTGGTTTTCCCCGTATGGTTAACAAATAGCCATTATTGGGAATCGGGAGACGCTGGTTTTGAGCGAGGGTTGTTGTTTCTATCTCCTGTACCCTTTGATTTTGGACGATAAGGATGGTTTCCTCGTCGGTGAGGGGAGTATAAGTCATCCCCCATTCAGGGGTATATCTGGCGATTCCAGCTTGGACATAGCCACTGTTGAGCGCTTGGAGAAAGAAGGTTTGACCTGTGTTTGTATAGAGGGTTTCTTGATAGCGCAATCGATCCATCATGAACGATCCTTGATTGTCCCACGAGATCGCCCCTCGACTTAAAATGGGGCTAGAGTACCATTGTCCTTCTCGTTTCAGCGCTCCCAAAGGCAATTGCGTATTCCGATTGAAAAATCCGCCGTTAATGGCAATCTCAACTTGATTTTCTCTGGCTGTATCTTTTAAACGGGCTATTCCTTCTAATTGCTGAGTATTGCTCCAAATTGGCTTCAAATTCACACGACGGGGGTCAATTTCTAGCCAGGTCACTGCAAATAAGGAATCTCCAAGAGGAATATAATCTTCTTTCCAGTCAACCCCTTCCCACCAGCTAATTTGTTTTGGCAATAATGGATCAGGACGTAAATCAATCACTAATCTTGGCGGGTTGGTAACGGTACTAACTTGCGGATGCAAGAACTCTGGTAAACTGATTTCAAGTTGGGTTTGTCTCCCGTCTGATTTAACCACTAACATCGTTTCAGGTTTTTGGGGAAATTGTGCGCTGATACGAGGAGGGGTCAATGCAGGAAGAGTTAAGGTTGCTCGCTCTCTTCCTTGATTAATTTCCCACAGCAGAGGACGATCTAGATCAACCACAATCCGTTCTCCCCAAGATTGTTTCCCGATGCGAATTCCTTGCACTTGAACAGGAGTCGTAATTATTTCGAGAAGATTCCCGATCGCTGCTAATTCCTGTACAGTTTCCCTTAAAATGGGCGTGAGATCAAGATAACGCTTGTTTCCCAAGTGCTGCGCCCTTAAATTATAAACCAGTCCTTCTTGCGGTTTAAACCAAGACACAGGTTGAAGATTAGGGTTATTGGTACTTAATAATTTTAAACCCAGACGTTGTTGCGCGGAAACATCAGGAATTCCCAAATAAGTCTGACCGTCTGCTGCCCATTGTCGCCAACTGATCGGAAGTTGATTCTTATTGATGCTAATTGCTTCTCCTTGGCGTAAAATTTTGATGGGAGAAGATGGCTGCGCTTGGATTAAGGTTGTGGAAACCAGACAGAGCATCAAGGTTGTTACAGCAAGTCCTACTTTTGGTAATAACTGATCCCATCTCATGGAGTAACATGATAAATTATTCACCTGTTATTGTTTATGGTTCACGATGAATTGTCAATCAGCTACAATCAAATTGATGTTTGCTGTGTTGTGAGGTTTGAGTGAGTTATTCCCCTCGTCTTTCTGAGAATGGTCATGATACCCTTGCGGTTACTCCTAATGTTTCTGTGATTGTTCCCATTTATAATGAAGTAGAAAGTTTATCCGCTTTAGTCAACGCGATCGCCCAATCTCTTCAGTCTATTGCTTATTCTTACGAGATTATTTGTGTGGATGATGGCTCTCAAGATGGTTCAACGAATCTTTTAAGAGATTTAGCAAAAACTCGCACTGATCTGTGTGCGGTTATTCTACGTCGTAACTATGGACAAACCCCCGCTATGGCTGCTGGGTTTCATTATGCACAAGGAAAGTTTATCGTCTCTCTTGATGCTGACCTGCAAAACGATCCCAGTGATATTCCCCAATTACTCGCTAAACTCGAAGAAGGTTATGATTTAGTCAGTGGCTGGCGCAAAAATCGTCAAGATGCTTTTGTTACTCGTTTACTCCCTTCCAAAATTGCCAACTGGATTATTGGACGAGTGACTAATGTTCGCATTCATGACTATGGTTGTTCTCTCAAAGCCTATCGTGCTGAATTACTCGCCGATCTGAATTTATATGGGGAATTACATCGCTTTCTCCCTGCGCTGGCGTTTATTGAAGGGGCAAAAATTGCTGAAATTCCTGTTAAGCATCATTCCCGAAAATATGGTAGCAGTAAGTATGGTTTAGGACGAACGTTGCGGGTCTTAATGGATTTATTAACAATCTGGTTTATGCAGAAGTTTCTCACCCGTCCGATGCACGTTTTTGGGGTGTTAGGTTTGATTTCTATGGGGTTGGGAGTATTAATGGGAGGATATTTAACGTTTATTAAATTTGCGTTGAATCAAGATATCGGCGATCGCCCTCTATTAATTTTAGTCGTCGTTTTACTCTTAGCAGGGGTGCAATTATTTTCCTTCGGCTTATTAGGAGAACTCCTCATTCGCACCTATCATGAATCGCAAGGGCGACCGATTTATCGGGTGCGAGATGTGGTTTCCCCTGCCAATGGGTAACTTCATTCATTATGCAACAAAAAACTTATGGGAAATTTAGCACCGACAACAATTAACCGCGCGATCGCGTTTGTTCTGCTTTGGAATTCAGGCTTTATCGGTGCTGAATATGGTCTCCCCTACGCACAAACTTTTACGTTACTGTTTTGGCGATATGCCTTCCTGAGCTTTTTCTTATTATTTTATTTGAAAGTTAAAAATTCTCTGGTTCTCCCAAATCTCGCCACTCTTTTTCATACTGCTATCGTGGGAATTTTAGCTCATGGGGTCTGGTTAAGTTGTGCTTTACTAGCCTTAGAACAAAAAGTTCCTGCAGGAGTTATTGCTTTAGTTGTTGCCTTACAACCTCTGGTCACTGGTGCTTTATCAGGGTTAGTTGTGGGAGAAAGAACAAGTTTATGGCAATGGTTAGGATTAATTTTAGGCTTTTGTGGTGTCGCGATCGCAGTGGGAACTCGGATTCAACTCCAGAGTGAAGCCTCTACCATTGGTTATATCATTCCTTTTGGCTCTGTCATTGCGATTACGATTGCTAGTTTGCTCCAACGTCGCCGAGAAACTTCCTCCGCAAACCATCCCTCTCTTTCCCTTACTTCTACCTTGTTTTATCAAAGCATTGCAACAACCCTAGTTATGGCTATTCCTGCGGTTACTGTTGAAAATTTAACCACTCAGTGGAATGGTCAGTTCATTGCTACCCTCACTTGGTTAATTCTCGGTGTCTCTCTCGCTTCTTATGGTTTAATGTGGCAACTTCTTTCCCGTCTTGATGCTACGAGAGTCGCTAGTTTATTTTATCTTGGGCCGCCAGTTACAATGGGGATGGCTTGGGTCGCTTTTGGGGATATTCCAGCATTTACGGATGTCATTGGCTTATGCGTTGTGATTCTGGGTGTCTTTTTAGTGCAGTTTTCTCGCCAGAACAGTTCTCCAAATCTGAGAAATTGACGCTCTCCTGCCCGCGCTCCCAAAGTCGCTATAACGGGAGATTCTTGATTCTAACCTATGAACAATGTTCATAGGACGAGTCCGCTTGCTCCGTCAAATAGTTACGCTTAACTATCAGACGGAGTAGAGGCGGTTCTCTCCCCAAGCGTTCCCCCTCTTACATCTCCCCCACTGGGAAAGAACGAGAGGAGGCCAGCCGTTTTGGTGCGCCCCAAGGGAGTCCTAGTCTCAAGATATTGATCGCGGCGTTCTCGTCTCTGTTCAAATTTGCACCCCACTCACAAGCATGAGTTCGGATGCGCTACCGCGCTTTTTATTGGTTTGGTAAGGATTCATGAGGGGAGTAGCGTCTGGACGCAGCGACGCAGGAGCAAAGCGACGAGGAAGTGAGGATTTCCCCAGACGTGCGGAATGCACCTCCACATTCTAACTTGAATGCGATTCAAGTTGGGTCGGCGGTTTATACGCCCCGTCATCCCGTTAACCTTCGGTATAACGGGGGTCTTCTCGTTACATTGAGATAAAATCAAGTTTCCAAGACGCCAGTTAAATCGACGTATCGCTAAACTCCATCAAAAAATTGCCAGACAGAGAAAGCAATGGCATTACGAGTTAGCTTTAGGCGTGGGAGTGTCAATCTACAGGAACTGATCGCAAAATTCGTTCAATAATCATCTTTTCTTTGCGTCCTCCTGCTGCAATAATGCGATGGGAGAGGACATAAGGTGCCAGAAACTTTACATCGTCTGGAATGGCATAATCTCGCCCTTCTAGAAAGGCGAGCGCTTGTGTGGTACGCTGTAGGGTAACTGTTCCCCTTGGGCTGACTCCTAACCTCACGTCTTCATCTTCCCGAGAAGCGCGAATAATGTTGAGGATGTATTGTTGTAGAGGCGTGGCGACTTTGACTGCTAAGACTTGACGCTGCAATTCTAAAACATCTTGGGGAGAAATAGAAGGCTGTAAATCTTCCAAACGGCTTCCTTGACGTTGTAGCATTTGTAATTCTTCTTCGGCGGTGGGATAGCCTAAACTCAGAGCAATGGCAAAGCGATCCATTTGTGCTTCTGGAAGGGGAAATGTTCCTTGATACTCGATCGGGTTTTGGGTGGCAATGACAAAAAAAGGTTTATCCACTGGACGAGTTTGTCCATCGATGGTGACTTGTTGTTCTTCCATCACTTCCAATAAAGCCGACTGAGTGCGAGGGGTAGCGCGGTTCACTTCATCAGCGAGGAAAATATTGGCAAAGACAGGGCCTGGCACAAATTCAAACACCTGATCGCGCTGATTCCAGATATTTGTTCCTGTGACATCGGAGGGTAGCAAGTCAGGGGTACACTGAATCCGTTGGAATTTCCCGTTAATCGATCGCGCGATCGATTTTGCTAACAATGTTTTTCCAACTCCAGGCACATCTTCGAGTAAGACATGACCCCCACTGAGCAGCGCAACAATCACTAGGCGGACAGAAGTATCTTTCCCAACAAAAATTTGGGCGATATTTGCAGTTAGTTTTTCAATATAATCTCTCATTAGTTTGTTATTTGTTATTTATTATTTGTTTCAATGACTAATGACTAACTATTCATCGCTTCCTGACAATCTCGGGTAATTTGGGCTTTTAGTTCATCTAAGGAATTAAATTTTTCTTCGGGACGGAGAAACTTTTGCAGTTCTACTGTTAGAGTCTGTTGATATAAGTTCCCACTCCAGTTCAGGAGATGAATTTCAATGGTAGGATGTTTGCCATTGACAGTGGGACGCATTCCAATATTCATCACGGCCGGATGGGGAGATACAATGGGAACAGTAGAACTGGTAACTTGGACGGCATAAACGCCGTAGCGAGGAGTTAATTTATTGCGAGCAATGGCAAGGTTCGCTGTGGGAAAGCCAATGGTTCGCCCGCGCTTTTCTCCCTTGATGACAGTTCCTCTTAAACTGTAAGCTCGTCCAAGGAGGTCATTAGCCATTTCAATATTACCCTGATTCAAGGCTTCTCGAATCAGTGAACTGCTGATTCGTCGCTTCTGATTAGTTTCTAGAGAGACAAGGTTAACAGTAATTCCTAATGGCGAGGCGATGGCGTTGAGATCACGAACGGTTCCCTGACGCTGATAACCAAAACAAAAGTCTTCTCCCACACTAATATACTGAGCTTCCAGTTGATCAATTAAAATCTCTTTCACAAATCTGTCTGCTGGGAGAGTCGCCAAGTCTCGGTTAAATGGTAGCAAGACTAATTGTTGGATTCCTAGCTTTTTGAGATAGCTAATTTTTTCTTCCAGAGGAGTTAGCAGAGAACTGGGTTTTCCTGTAAAGTATTCCCTGGGGTGAGGATGAAAAGTGACGACCGTAGAACGAGCAGAATGCTCTAAAATTGGGTGAATAACGTTGTGGTGTCCACGATGAACACCATCAAAATTTCCGAGCGCGATCGCGGTTGGAGTTAAAGCTCGTTCAGGGGTTGAAGTGATCCACACAGGAGTTACAACTTTCTTCCTTTTCAAATCTTTATACTATCTGAAATCGTAACATTTGGCTATCAAGACGCGACTCCCCATCCATCTTGGGTTTCTATTCTGTCTGACAGATGCTAAGTTAAGTAAACTTAAGGTTTAATAAAAATTATATTGTTAGATTTCAATTGGATGGATTTCTGTTAACTTAAACAGTATAGGGGATCAAAAAAATCTCAACTAGAAACTCCCATCTAACATAAGCCTAAAATTTGGAGGTTATACTATGACCACGTTCGCATCTCAAGCCAGAAAAAATCAGAAGAAAATGTTATTTTGTCACTTTTTTAATCATCGCAACCAAATCGTAATTGCTCGCATCAGCAATATTCCCAACTGGTATTTAGAGAGAGTGGTTTTTCCCGCACAGCGTTTTTTGTTTGAAGCACCAGAAGAAGCGGTTTTAGAAATTCATTCTCCTGAGCAAGGAACAATTCATGAAGATACAATTCCCTGTCGCGATCTTTCCCTAGCCAAAGAAAATTCAAATAATTAATTGCCTAAAACTGCCAACTCAAAACGCTGGAGTTGAGTTAAGACTCATTCTCCATTCTAAAGACACGAAGGTTATCACGTCACCTGCCCAAACTGAAAGATAAGATATAGGATGAAACTTTTTTAGCTCTGGCACAATTTTAGAGGATAACTGGAGCAAAGTGATACAGCTAATTTAGGAATCACTGATAAATATAAGCGGGTGGCGGGAATCGAACCCGCATCATCAGCTTGGAAGGCTGAGGTTTTACCACTAAACTACACCCGCGTTTTTTTAACATACTCTAACTAGACTAGCACACCTTACCGCGCTTGGCAAGTCCCCTGCTAAATTAGTTATAGTGTTGCTTAGTTGGCTCAATGACTGAATTATTTTATCATTGGCAAGATCAAATCATACCAGTTTATCATTTTGAGACCTTAGCCTCAACCAATCAAACAGCTTGGGAATTACTTCAACAGGGAAACTCCGCACCGTTCGCCGTCACCAGCGCTCGACAAACGGCGGGAAAAGGACAATGGGGAAGAACATGGGACTCTCAGCTAGGGGGTCTCTATCTTTCCTTGCTCTTGGCTTCAGAAATGAGCTTAAGCCAATCCTCTCATCTAACAATTAGTATAGTCTTTGGAGTCAGTGAAATTTTATCATGCTATCAAATTCCTGTCCAGATCAAATGGTTAAATGATCTGTTTTTACAGAATAACAAACTGGGCGGTGTTCTAGTGGAAAGCCATATTCAACGTCGAAACTTAAAAGCAGTTGTGATTGGAATTGGTCTCAATTGGCGTAATCTTGTTCCAGAAAGAGGAATTGCCTTAAAAAATTATTTAGAAGCAACAGGAATTAATCCAAAACTGCAACTCTCCTCTCTTGTATTAAATGCCACCTCAAGCCCATTGCAACTCCCCAAAAAACTAGAGGAATTAGCTGATCTAAAAACTGCTGTTCTCACTGGTTTACTCTTTGGTTATCACTACTACATCCAACAAGGAATATTGGCTATTATGCCACACTATGAAACCAGACTCATTCAGAGATAATTTAGGGAAATGATGCTCGCCAACCAGCAGCGATCGAGTATAATAGTTTTAATCAAAGAGATAAAATAGTGATCTCTTGCTTAAAAATTATTTAATTAGATTAATTCTTGAATATGTCTTCTTCCTCCGAACAACCCCCTCAACAAAGTGCCTCAAGTTTAGAAGAAATTCGAGCCACTCGCATTCAAAAAGCAGAAAAATTAAAAGAAGAAGGATTAACCCCCTTTGCTTATAAGTGGGAAGTCACTCACCATGCTGGCGAATTGCAGCAGCAGTTTGTTAACTTAGAAAATGGCGAAGAAACAGACGTAAAAGTTTCCGTTGCAGGGCGAATTCTTGCCCGTCGTGTCTTCGGAAAACTTGCCTTTTTTACCTTACAAGATGAAACGGGAAGCATTCAACTGTATTTAGACAAGAAACAAATTACAGCAGGAATGCCCAACTTAGAAAATGCCTTTAATCTTCTCAAAAAACAAACCGATGCTGGAGATTTCTTAGGAGTCAAAGGAACAATTAAGCGCACTGAAAAAGGTGAACTATCGGTTAATGTTAGCGAGTACAGTGTCTTAACAAAATCCTTACTACCCTTACCTGATAAATGGCATGGTTTAACTGATACGGAGAAACGTTATCGCCAACGTTATGTCGATTTAATTGTTAATCCCAATGTCCGAGAAACCTTTCGCAAACGAGCAAAAATTATTGCTGCAATTCGTCGTTATCTAGAAGAAGAAGGATTTTTAGAAATAGAAACTCCTGTTTTACAAGGAGAAGCGGGTGGCGCTGATGCTCGTCCCTTTGTTACCTATCATAACACTTTGGAGATGGATTTGTATTTGCGAATTGCTACCGAACTTCATCTCAAACGATTAATTGTTGGCGGTTTTGAAAGAGTCTTTGAGTTAGGAAGAATCTTTCGTAATGAAGGGGTTTCAACTCGCCATAATCCTGAATTTACTTCCATTGAAGTTTATCAGGCTTATGCAGATTATTATGATATGATGACTTTAACGGAAAACATTGTCACATCAGCAGCAAATGTGGTTTTAGGGTCATTAATGATCTATTATCAAGGAGAAACCATTGATCTAAACCCTCCTTGGAAACGGGCAACCATGAACCAATTAGTTCAAGAGAAAACAGGAATTGATTTTAATCAGTTTGAAGATTTAGAGGAAGCGAAAAAAACCGTAGAAGCGGTGGGAATAGAAGTTTCAGAAGATTGTCAATCCCTTGGTCATTTATTAAATGAAGCCTTTGAACAAAAAGTAGAAGACAGTTTGATTCAGCCAACATTTGTTCTGGATTTTCCAAAAGAAATTTCTCCTTTAGCGAAGCCACATCGATCAAAACTAGGATTAGTAGAACGCTTTGAACTTTATATTACTGGACGTGAAATGGCAAATAGTTTTTCTGAATTAACTGACCCAATTGACCAACGGGAAAGATTAGAATTACAAGCAGCTAAAAAAGCAGCAGGGGATTTAGAAGCTCACAATGTTGACGAGGATTTCCTAACAGCTTTAGAATATGGAATGCCCCCAACGGGAGGTTTAGGCATTGGCATTGATCGCCTTGTAATGTTATTAACAGATTCTCCAAGTATTCGCGATGTGATTGCGTTTCCTCTGTTGAAAGGAAGCAACCAAAGCAGTGACCAGTTACCAAACAATAACCCACCCAGAACAAATAAGTGATTGTGCTAACAAGTATTAGAAATCCCTTAATTAAACAATTTCGGAAACTGCATCAAACCAAACATCGTAAAGCACAAAACCTCTTCCTCATGGAAGGAACAAACTTGTTAGAAGCAGCTTGTACATGGCATTATCCGTTAGAAGTGGTTTGCTATACCTCTCACTGGCAAGAAAAACATCCCCAGTTGTGGGAAAATGTTCAACAACAAGCGCAACGGATAGAATTAGTATCACCAGAAGTGTTAGAGGCGATCGCCTTGACAAAAACCCCTGATGGGGTGAGCGCGATCGCTTCTCATCCCCCTCGCCAAGTTCCTTCTGTCCGCGAGGTTAAGCTAGGGTTAATTTTAGAACAAATTCAAGACCCTGGAAACTTAGGAACAATGATCCGTACCGCAGCAGCAACAGGAGTCGATCGCTTATGGATCAGTGAAGATAGTGTAGAATTTGATCATCCGAAGGTGTTGCGAGCTTCGGTGGGTGCATGGTTTCAAATGCCCATAACCGTGGAAGCGGACTTACTCACCGTAATTGAACAATTCCCAGGACAGATTGTAGCGACCCTTCCCACTGCCGAAAAAAGCTATTGGGACATCAATCTACAGACTCCAACCCTGCTGTTATTTGGAAACGAGGGTGCAGGTTTATCAGCACCCTTAGCCACTTTAGCCGATGAAACTGTCAAAATTCCCTTAAAAGGAGGCGTAGAATCTTTAAATGTTGCGATCGCTGCTTCTCTGATTTTATACGAAGCTCAACGCCAAAAAAGATAATTCATGATCAAGTGGTGAGTAAAAATACTTGAAATTAGTTAGCTATGAATTTACGACTTCATCTTTTGCGTCACGGAGAAACGACCTTTAGCCAGTCTGGTGGCTATTGCGGTATCTTAGATGTTGAATTGACCGAAGAAGGACACGCAATGGCACAAGCCTATGCTGATGCTTATAAGGATGTTCCTTGGCAAGCTATTTATTGTAGCCCCTTGACGAGGACTCAGCAAACAGCAACTCCCATCTCGAAAGCAACTGGGTTAGAACTGTCTTTGCGCGAAGGTCTCAGAGAAATCAGCTACGGGGAATGGGAAGGAAAAGAAAAGAATGAGATTAGGCGCACCCTTGGCGAAGATCATGAAGATTGGATGACTGAACCCGCTTGGAATCCTCCCACAGGGGGCGAAACCGCCGTACAGGTAGCCAGTCGAGCAATGGAAGTGATTGCAGAAATTGAAGAGAAATATGTAGAAGGTCATGTCCTTGTCGTGTCACATAAAGCAACGATTCGGATTATGTTATGTAGTTTACTGGGAATTGACTTAGGACGGTATCGCGATCGCCTAGATTGTCCCGCAGCGTCTTTAAGTGTGATCAGATTTGGCAAATATGGCCCTTTGTTGGAACGAATGGGCGATCGCTCTCACTTGTCTGAAGAATTGCGATCGCGAGAAGGAACTTAAATAAATGAAGGTGGGCTTCGATTTCGCTGAGCCCACCCAAGACGGAAGCAGAATTATTCTGCACTAACGAGGAGAGTTGAAGGTTGAGCGCGATCGCCTTCTAGCTTTACTCCTCGTCGATTCATGCTCAGATGACGGACAATAATATAAATGGATTCAATCTCTTCTGTTGCTCCCACTTGCTCGGCTAGGGTTGCTAAATTCATTGCTTGGTCTGCTTTTTGAAGCGTTTCAACTACCTGTTTTTGCAAGTCAAGAATAGAAGCAGCAGCTTTTTTCCCCGCTTCTACCCCTGGTTGATGATAAGCGTTGATATTGACCAAAGACGCATATAAACTCACCGCACGCTCATAGAGAGCAATTAATGCGCCAACTATACGAGGATTAACTTGGGGAATGGTAATGGTGATGGACTCGCGATGATTTTCATAAAGAGCGCGACGAGTCCCCTGAAAGAAGCCAGAAAGGTAGTCTCCTGTGGTAATTTGAGGTTCGACCTCGATCGAGTCTCCCTGACGATCTTCTAAAACTTCAATAAACGTTGCAAAGAAATTGGGGACACCTTCGCGCAATTGTTGAACATAAGCGTGTTGGTCTGTACTTCCTTTATTCCCATAAACCGCAATTCCTTGATGAACCGTTTGACCGTCTAAGTCTTTCTCTTTACCCAGAGATTCCATAATTAATTGTTGCAGATAACGGCTAAACAGGAGCAAACTGTCTTTATAAGGAAGGATAACCATATCTTTGTCCCCTTTGCCATTCGTTGCGCTATACCAACACAGCGCCAGCATAGCGGCGGGATTTCCTTGAATCTGAGATTGACGGGTGACATCATCCATTAATTTTGCCCCAAAGAGCATTTCTTGGATATTAATCCCTTGTAGCGCGGCAGGCAATAAACCCACCGAGGAAAGCTCAGAAGTCCGTCCCCCAATCCAGTCAAACATGGAAAACTCCGCCAACCAACCCTCCGATCGAGCTAATTGATCCATCTTACTGCCTTCCATTGTAATCGCAACAGCGTGTTGGGGGAAAATCAGTCCTTCTTGCTCATAAATATATTTAACTTCTAACATTCCATTACGAGGCTCTGGCGTTCCCCCTGATTTACTGGTATCAAGGATTAACGTGCTACGCAATTGATCTTTGAGTTGGTGTAAAACCCGATCGATGCCAGCCGGGTCAGTATTATCTATAAAATGAATCTTCAGGGGAGGGTTTTCGGGTGCAAGAGCATTCGAGACAAACTGAGGGCCCAATGCTGATCCCCCAATTCCGATCGCGAGAATATCTGTAAACTGGTCTGCTTCTGGCGGGTGAATTTCTCCTGAATGAACTTTCTGAGCAAAAGTTTCTATCTGTTCAATCACAGTGAGAATTTGCTGACGAATCTCAGGGGTAGGCGCTAAATCGGGATTGCGAAGCCAATAGTGACCAACCATGCGATTCTCATCAGGATTGGCGATCGCCCCTTGCTCCAAGCTGGCAATATCCTGAAAGGCTTTCTCAAACTTAGGACGCAGAGATGCGATTAGTTCATCCTCAAAGTTAACCCGACTAATATCGAGATAAAGGTCTAACTCAGGATGATAGTAGAGCCAATCTTGATACCGTTGCCAGAGGGCTGCTCTGTCCATAGTAACTCCTTTGATTTGCTGTAAGTTGTTTTAAGGTCATCATAGTCTTTTTGCTCATAAGCGATCAAAAATCTCTTTGAACGCCGCGATCAACAAGCAGATGTCATGACCCAGGAACTTTTTAATGGGTTTAATCTTGATTAGAGTCAGAACGCTTGGGAGGTAAACTGGGATCATCCGATCGCGATCGCGGTTGAGAAACTTTCAGATTTGAGACGATCGCCAAGCCCGCACCTGCCATCAGACACACAGGAAGCGCGATCGACAATCCTTGTAACCATTGCCAAAACTCAACGATGACAAATAGAAGGACAAAGCAGACAAGCCAAAATCGTAGCATCATTATTTGCGCTCGACTCTTTTTTAGGATAACCAGAGAAAATCGCGGGAGTCTGTTCAAAATTCTCCCGCGACAGTGAGTGATGATCAATCTCCTAGCCAACAACTACACTCTCGCTGCTGCTTTGGTTTCTTCTTTGGTCAATAACTCATAAGTTTCGCGCATTTTCAAGCCAACTAAGACCTGGAATAAACCCGTTCCATCGTTAGCGCCTGGTGCGTCAGGATGCTTCAAGAGTAATTCTGTCATCTCGCCATAGAATTTGGTCGCTGTCTTACTCAAATGACTTTCAATGTAAATCATTTCTTCTAATTTATCGAAATAGCCATCTACTTCTAAGACAGAGACTTCATGACCATAGTAGCTATCAGGGCCATAGAAAAGTTTAATCCCAGGATAAGCACAAGTTAACTTTCGACCGCAGGGTCGCCAGTCAATGGTTGATCCTTCATCGAATAAGTAAACTGGTTCAAACCCTTCTATTCCTTCTTTTTGAATCAAGCGCACACGGAGATATTTGCTTTCTTTGTCTTCAATGAGTTGCGTAGGAAGCACTTGAATTACGATGTCAGCAAATTCTTTTTGAGGTTCGATATATGCGCTAAAATCGGGTTTTCTGGCGTTAATCGACGCGAGTACGTCTTCGTAGGTGTGACCGCGTTCGGCCATATCACGCTTAATTTTCCAGTTAATCTTGACCTCATCGCTGATATCGAGATAAACCCCGAAATCAATTAATTCCCGCACTCGTTCATCATAAAGGGGATGTAACCCTTCAATGACAATCACTTTGTTGGGTTCAATGTGTTCTGGTGGGTCGATTTCTCCTGTTTCATGATTATAAATGGGTTTGTCGATCGCCTCTCCATTTTTGAGCGCTTTGACTTGTTCATACATCAAATCAAAGTTATTGGCTTTGGGGTTAAGTGCTGTAACACCTGCTGCTTTTCTTCCTTTGCGATCGAGGCTATGATAGTCATCTAAGCAAATGACGGTCATAAACTTTTCCCCAAACAGGTCTTTGAGGCGACGTAAAAAGGTTGATTTTCCGCAACCAGAGTCTCCCGCAACACCAATTAAAACCACACGATTATCTTCAGTCTTCATAATTTCTCCCTATAACAGAGTCTTCAAACAAATTTTTAAAACCCAATACTCACAGAACCAATGAGCCATGAGTCAGCAACTTGCTTTCCACAAGCTACACTCAGCACTCCGTCACGATTTGCCTTGATTTGCCCAAGAGGGTTGATAAGTATTTAATCTTATGTTGGGTGCTAAATTTGCATCTTACCATTAATACAATACTCTCTACAAGTTATGCTGAAATCAAAAAGCATAAACGGTTAGGTGCTAGCACTTTTTCAGTATGGCTTGCTCTCAGTACAGACGAACAGGAAAGAGATTATATTAGGACATTTCCCGAACGGTGGGAGTGCGACCCTCTCGGTCGCTAGTCTTTTTAAGAACGTCCTCACCTGATTTTGTAGCGCTATAACATTCTGTATAAGGTGGTTAATCATGAAGGATCACAAGTAGAAGGATACTTGCATCGTTACAGAGTCCCTTCAAGGGAAGCCATACAACAAGTGAAACAAAAGCAGAAACTTAAGTTTTTAGAAAATTAATCGGAGCGGCGGGATTTGAACCCACGACCCCTACTACCCCAAAGTAGTGCGCTACCAAGCTGCGCTACGCCCCGAATGCCACAGATAATTATGCTAACCCATATCCCAAGAAAATGCAAGGAGTTAAGCAGAAATTTTTTTAACCGCAGCGATGAACTCAGCAAGGGCGCTGTCTGACCAGTTTCCTTCCGCACCGCGACCTGTTTGGAGGATTAGACGCAGGGAAAAAGCATGAGGATAGCCTTCTACTTCTAACCAAACCTGATCGGATTCTGCTTCACAGGCGATTCTTTCTTCAGAGACTAATTCTGCGCTCATTTGTTCCATCGTTTCAGCCAGTTGGAGGAGGAGGCGACAAAAATCTTGAAATTCGGTTTCTGTTAGCTCGATCGCCCATTCATTGCTTCCCACCAACCCTTTATAAACGGGTGCGTCAGGATTCCAACCAATGCGCCAACCCTCTCCTTTTTTGAGAATCTGATCCATTACCTTGTATTTTCGGCTATTAACACCTCCACACGGTCTTTAATTTCGTCTCGCACGCGGCGGAAAGTGTCTAAAGGTTGTCCATCTGGATCGTCTAATTCCCAGTCTTGAAACACCTCTCTTGTTACCCATTCAGGAGGTAAATCAACCCCGCAACCACAAAGAGAAATCACGATGTTATAGTCTTCGGGGTTAAATTCACTGAGAGGGTTTGAGGTTTGCTGAGTAATATCTATTCCGATTTCTGACATCACCTCGATCGCGGTGGGATGGACTCGTGAGGCTTCTAAACCCGCACTTGCCACTTTTACCTTACCATCACCGATCGTTTTGGTAAATCCTTCTGCCATTTGGGAACGACAGGAGTTCTTTTTACAGATAAATATAATGTTGTTCATGGTTTTAAGAAGTGGCTTTTTTAGCAGTTTCAGTAATTTCTTGATTTGCCTTTTCTTTGCGTTCGCTGTAACGATCGGTGAGATCATCCACATGATCGCGCATGATTAGAGTAATCTTATAAAGTTCCTCCATCACATCCACGACCCGATCGCGATAACGAGACTCTTTCATTGTTCCATCCTCATTAAACTCCTGATAGGCTTTCGCCACAGAAGACTGATTGGGAATCGTAAACATCCGCATCCAGCGACCTAATAAACGCATCGTGTTCACCGCATTAAAAGACTGAGAACCGCCACTCACCTGCATTAAAGCTAAGGTTCGTCCTTGAGTGGGACGCACCGCGCCAATACTCAACGGTATCCAATCAATTTGATTTTTCAGCACTCCCGTCACATTGCCGTGCATTTCTGGAGAACACCAAACTTGACCTTCTGACCATTGAGACAGTTCTCGCAGTTTCTGGACTTCGGGATGAGTTTCTTTCACTTGTCCTTTCACAGGGAGGCTATGGGGATGGAAGAATTGGACTTCTGCGCCAAACCCTTCCATTATTCGCGCAGCTTCTTCCGAGAGTAAACGACTATAAGATCGATCGCGCAAAGACCCATACAGGAATAAAATTCTGGGTGGATGATTGCTCATGTATTTTGATAATCTCCTTTCGTACAACGTGGATCAAGTAAAGTGGCTTTTTCAGGTTCGCGTCTGAACCAAGATGCTGTTCGCTTACAGAATTTCACCAGCATCAACATCACAGGAACTTCAATTAAAACCCCAACTACTGTAGCAACCGCCGCCCCTGAATTTAAGCCAAATAAAATTACTGCTGTGGCGATCGCAACTTCAAAGTGATTACTTGAACCAATTAACGCTGCTGGGGCAGCATCTTCGTAGGAAAATTTAAGTTTGTTGGCAATCAGGTAGGTCAGCCAAAAGATAAAATTAGTTTGGATGAAAAGAGGAACAGCAATTAGAGCGATATGAAAGGGATTTTCGACAATCACATCCCCTTGCAAGGCAAACAGAAGAATTAAGGTAACAAGCAAGGCTGCCGTGTTGATGGGACTGAGATATTTTAAGAAGTAGCGATTAAACCACGCTTCTCCCTTATATTTGAATATCCAGTAACGGCTATACATTCCAGCAGCGAGAGGTAACGCCACGTAAATTAACACGGATAACACCATCGTTTGCCAAGGAACAACAATTTGATTCGCTTGTAATAACCAGCCTCCTAATGGGGCATAAAGGAACAGCATGGCAAGGGAATTAATCGCCACCATAACGAGGGTATGTCCTTGATTGCTATAGGAAAGATAGCCCCACATCAAAACCATGGCAGTACAGGGGGCAATTCCCAATAAAATAGCACCTGCAATGTAGGAGTCAGCAAGGGCGATTTCTTGTCCACCGCGAACGATTTCTGTTCCTTCTATGAGAGGACGAAATAGCCACCCTAAAAAGACTTGGGCAAATAAAACCATGCTGAAGGGTTTCACTAGCCAGTTAATTGCCAGGGTTAAAATGACGGGTTTTGGGGTTCGGGCTGCTTCCACTACTTGGGAAAAGTCAATTTTCACCATGATGGGGTACATCATGAAGAATAAACACACCGCAATGGGAATGGAGACTTGATAAATGCTCATGGCATCTAATGTCTCAGCAATCTTGGGAAAGGTTCTGCCCAAGATAATCCCACCGATGATGCAGAAAAACACCCAAACGGTCAGATAGCGCTCGAAAAAGCTCAGTTTTCCCCCCGCTTGTGGGGCGTTTTCGTTGGTTTGACTATTGAGTGTCATGTTAGCTACTTGTGACCAGTACCTTTCTAATATATCAAAAAAAGTTGATATGTCATCCCAAGTAAGACAAGTTTATGGGAAATCGGCAATCAATGTACTTTTCAATACATTCGACATCTCCCTATTGATCACCAAGTCTCCATTGAGGGAAGACGATTTGATTCAGAGGAGAGATCAGGGGGGTTTAAACAGAAAATAAAACTTAACTATTCCTTAACCAAAGGGGCTCAATTTTTATGATACGTGCAGAAAGTCAATGGACTTGGCGACCGTTTATTTAACCACTCAGTACAAGCCCTTCAGAAAGCGTTCTCTGAGTCAAAAGCTAGCAGTAGGCTTTGAACTGCTACGCCTTTATGATGATGACGATTGGGATATCATTGTTGAGGTATGTGAAGCCTTTTCCACTGCTGGGGGATTAGTGTTAGTCATTAAAAATGCGATCGAGCCGATGGCTGCTCCTGATTGGCAAATTTGGGGACATATTAAAAATCTGTTTCTTTAAGGACATCGGGAGCACGAATCGCACCGTTAGGAAGCACAAAGCCGCGGCGCGATCGTGCAAGGTCTTCCTTAGTATGATAAAGCCAGACGAGAGTTGAGGGTGATGTCTAAATCTCGATTCGGGTCAATAGAAATCACTTCCACTTCATCTTTTCCTAAGAGGAGTCCGCCTAATGCACCTAAACCAACTCCGCCTAAAACTTCTTCCGTTGCGATCGCGCGATCGCCTGTAATCCCTGCAATCACACTGGCTGCCGCCGCTCCGATCGCTGCCCCTTCTAAAATATCACCTGTACTCGCACCGCGATCGATGACTTCTCTGCGAGTGATAACTGGTGAGGTGGCGTTGATCGGTTGTGGGGACTCGCCCAAAATTCTCAATTCTTCCGCAATAAAACGAGCTCCATTCCCCGCAGGTTGTACTTTTCCGATCAATTCACTGCCATAAGGAATTAAAATTCTCCCTTGGCGATCTTTCACATTCGCAGCAATTTGTAGGGTAACAGGAATGGTTTCATCTGGTAAAACCAAGATTTTCTCAGCTTCATCGTAGCGCACGGGCAGGGAAACACCAGAGGGAATGGCAACCCAACGCCGTGCTTGAGCGATTTCACCTTGCAGCAACTGTGCAGACGCTGGTGTTGATAACCAGACAGGACTTGTGACTCCCATTCCTAAGAAAACCGAGAAAATATTGAGGGTTGCTTTCTTCACTGTCGAAAAATTAATCATCCTTACATAACTCCTTAAGTTTGTCAAGAGTTAGGGACGGGATGTTAATCAGCAAAGTTCCCAACCCAGCACTAACTCTCTGTGATTGCTAAAACTTAGGATTAAACCAAACCAGCCCGCCGACAAAGCACAGCAAAACTGGTGGCAATGGCAGTGATTACGATAGCTGTGAGGGGAGATTGACCTTGACTGACCGCAAACGAGGTAACAATTCCCGAACCAACAGCAGCGATCGCGATCATGTTGAGTAACTCTTGAGATGAAGTATTCATGTTATTAAACAACTTTATTAAAACACTGTATTCAAGCTAACAAAGTAATCCCCCCCCTAGGGACTCAAGGGAGGGAATTGTAAATAAGTTTTAGTGTTTCTTATAGGTTCGTTAATATTTCCTGAGTTTGTTCAGGAGCAACCAGACTATTGGCACATAAAACCCCTGATGCTGCAACGGCAGGAACGCCAATACCTGGCAGGGTGCTATCTCCCACGCGATAAAGCCCAGAAATGGGGGTTTGATAGCTAGGAAACAGCCCTTCCTTAGCGGGGATTGCAGGGCCATAAGTCCCCTGATAACGGCGTAAATAATGGCTGTGGGTGAGGGGAGTGCCAATTAATTCAAGGGTAACGCGATTCCGCACCTCGGGAATAATTTTCTCTAGCGCTCGATATAATGACTCTGCTTTGGCTTGTTTCTTCTGGGGATAGTTGTCGTCCCGTTGCCATCCCTGATAAGGTTCTAAGGTGTAAGCATGAATCAAATGTTGTCTCGGTGGCGCCAGATTAGCATCCCAAACAGTGGGAATAGAAACCATACAGGTGTTGCTTGGCGTAGCAATATCTGCACTGCTATCGTGGACAACCACATGATGACCGTTTAAGTTTTCCAATCCCTCGGCATCAATCCCCAAATGCAAGTGCATAAAACTTTCAATGGGTTTAGTGGCGAGACTGCTTTTGCGATAACTGCGGGGTAAGTCTTCGGGAGACAACAGTTTGCTGTAAGTATCCCAAATCGTGGCGTTAGAAATGATAATGGAAGCGTTTAAGGTTTCTCCGTTAGAGAGTTTAACCCCTTGCGCTTTCCCTTCTGAAACGAGGATTTTCTCTACATGAGCATTCATCCTCACCTCTCCTCCCCAACGCTTGAAACCGCGAACCAGGGCCTCTACAATTGCCCCACTTCCGCCCACTGGATATTCTACCCCAACTCGCGATCGCTCTGCGAGCATAAAGGCCACTTCTGGCGCGATCGTGCCGTGGGCTTTTAAACCTGAGAGCAAGAAACATTCTAAATCAATTAAGCGCTTGACCCAAGGGTCTTTGACAAACTTATCTCGTATTTCACCAACAGATGCACCTGCTAGCGCTAAGGTGGGTAAAGATTTTAATAAAGTAAAGAAATACTTGGGAAATAAAACCTGTATAATTTTCCAATCAGCACGCAATTCGATCGTGGGAATATCCTTTAAGCTATCATAAAGACGCAGCATTTCCTGAAGATAAGCGCGGTATTCTTTTGCCCCTTGCGGGGTTACTTTTTCAATTTCTTGACAATAGCGATCATTGTCTTGATACGCATAAAAGATTCCTTCTGGAAAGTGAAAGACTCCTAGAGGATCATAAGGAATCGTTTCTAAAGATTCTCCCAGTATTCTTAACACTTGCTGAAGCGGATTAAGACTTTTCTGTTGTGTCCCAATTCCCGCATAAAATGAGGGACCAGAATCAAAAGTAAATCCTTTACGAGTAAAACTATGAGCAGCGCCCCCTGGGATGCCATGACTTTCGCAAATCAGAACCTTATAGCCATAGCGAGCGAGTAAACTTCCTGCGGTGAGTCCACCGATTCCACTGCCAATAATGATGATATCTTGAGCCATTTTTAGAATTGATAATTAATATTAGATAGTTAGTTAGTCCTAATCTCATCTTGCAGATTAAGTCGGAAAAAGTTCTCTGCTCTACGGCTTAGTTGAAGGGACGACGCGGTTGGGAAATGATAGAATTTGGTGATGATCAATGGCTAACAATGCAGGGCCGTACATATAAGCGCGATCGGGCTGTTAATGTCATACGCACTTTACAGGTATGCTAACACAGGAGGTTAGGCTTAAGTTTTTATCTAATATTTGGTGGGCAATGCCCACCCTATTAATTATTTTTCCGTTTTTCGGCTAATTCTAAACAAATTTGCTCATGGACTTCTTTCGTCAAGGGATAGAAATAAGCCAGCACTAAGCCACCAATTAAACTTAACATAGGAAGGGGCGCGATCGCGATCCGAATGGCAAGTAAAGCGCTTTCTGGTTGTTCAGGAGGTGGTTGATTGGGAACTGATTCAATAAACCCTGCCCATTCTAAACTTTGACCCACTAAAAATAAGCCTAATGCTAAACCCATTTTTTGCAATAAAACCATAAACCCATAAAAGATTCCCTCTCGTCTTTGACCTGTTTTTAATTCATCTAATTCAATGACATCAGGAATCATTGACCAAGGAATTAAATAGGCAACTGATACCCCAAATCCTGCTAATATAGCCAGCACATACATGAAGCCAACTTGACCAGGTTGGAGGAAAAATAAACCAATTTGTGCAATTAACCATAAGCCAGTTCCTAACCCATAAACTACCTTTTTTTCTAACCATTTACTCATCTCTCCCCAAACAAATAACATCACTAAAGCAGTTCCTTGAACAGCAAGAGCCGTTTGTGGAAAAGCACTTTCAGGCAACCCCATCCAATTGACAACAAAGTAAGGAAGAATCGAAGCGGTTAATTGTACTCCTAGCCAAGAAAATAGGTAAATTCCAATAACAAATAAGAAGGGACGATTATTAAAAACAATCTTTAATTGCTGTGCAAAGGGAATGGTCATGCTTTCTTGCTTGGGTAAGGGAGAAGTGGGGACAGGGACTTCCTCTCCTTGCAGAAATAATGTCATGCCAAATGCTCCGATTAAAAGGGTGAGTAAAGCACCAACCACGGCAAAAAGAAGACTATCCTTTTGAATGAACTGAAAGACCCCAAAAATTCCACAAGCGACACTAATCAAGAATAAAATAATTGAAAAGGTCTTTTTTCGACTCCGCGCAAGAATCGGTTTACGGTTTCTTTCTTGGAGACTTAAGCTACACCAAAAAATCGGAATAGTGGCTAAAATCGCCATAATTGTTCCTAACATAAAGTATTGGGTTTTCTGTTGATCAGGATAGGCACTAATGACTAAGCCAGCTAGAATTAGAGAAAGAATACTTCCTGCTAAAGAAAACGCAAACCGAAAACTATTCAAGCGAGTGCGTTCGTTATAATCTTGGGTTAATTCTGGCGTTAAAGCGGTGTAGGGTAAATTAACAACCGTATAGGCAATATTAAATAAAATTCCAATCAGGATATAATAAGCAAACAAAGACCAATCATTAATAGTATCATTGCTGCTAAATTGAGGGACAATCCATTGTAAAATAAACAGTAAGCCAAAGGGAATCGCACCGAAAAACATCCAAGGGAGTCGCCTTCCCCAAGGACTATCGGCGCGATCGCTGAACATTCCAATAATCGGATCGTTAATGGCATCGGAGATTTTACCAATCATTAAAATGCTTCCCGCTAACCCTGGGGGAAGTCCAGCCACTTGCGTAAAAAAGTACAATAGAAAGAAAACAAGGACATTGGCAGTGATCGCTGGACCTAAGTCCCCTGCACCATAAGCGAGTTTTGTAACAAAATTTAATTTTTCGGACGGATTAGTAACCATAAACCACTAATTGAGGGTAAGTTAAAAGAAAAATTTTGGATTAAGACGAGCTTAAGACAGAGAGTGATAAGATGACATTTAGTTAATCTTACTCATTAAATTTCAGATACGATGACAAATTAAAAAGAGACTTTTGTGAAAAAGAATGAGCAACCATCAACCTTTAAGTCACCGCTATTTGTTTTCTAAGTTAAGCAAATATTCTGCAAATGGATTTACGGGACGTTTAAATATTACGATCGACACCTCGACCAGTTGGCAAGTATATTTCAACACAGGCGCTCTTGTTTGGGCAAGTGGGGGAGTGCATCCAGTGCGACGCTGGTTGAGACAACTCAAAGGATGTCATTGTCGGACCACACTTCCCCAAGGAATGACAAGAGAAGAATTACTCTCTTGTGATCATGAATCGGGAGATTATTCTGCTTTGCTCCTCCTCATGGAAGAAAAGGAGATCAACTCAGAACAGTTTCAATATATTGTGGAAGGAGTGATTTCAGAGGTTTTGTTTGATGTTGTGCAAGGCTTTTCCCAAACGTCCCAAAAAGAACTCGATCAGATTAAAATGTATCGCAAACAAGGAGCAACGCCTTGTGAAGAACACCTTTTTCCCCCTCCTTGGCAATGGGAAACCAATGCTGCAAAGCAGCGTCTGCTTTTGACTTGGCAAAGTTTTGTCGTGGCTGGGTTAGAACAATTTTCCCCTAACTTGGGACTGAGTGCTAATCGTGCAGAATTAAACAAGCAAAAGTTTAATTCCTTGACCAAATACTTTCTGAACATTGAAGCACACCAAAAAACTCTGCGTGATCTAGCGGTGGAAAGCGAGAGAAATGTTTTAAGTATTCTTCGTACCATGAAGAGTTATTTTAACCAAAATCTGATTGAATTTAGAACAGTTCCCGACTTATGGTCTTCGGTCTCTAATCAGAGCTTAGAATCTTCTGTTTTGAGTCAATACCAATACGCTAACGGTGTCAGTCAACCTGATCATCAAGAGGTTTCTGAGGAAGTAACCCAGATGTATTTGCAGCCAAAGCATTCTACTTCTAATTCTTCTGTGACTGTAATCCAGACTCGATTGGAGCGATCGCTGAGTGAGGAGGATACGATTTCTGAATTTGATCACTCAGAAGCAGGAATTCAAGTCAATGTGATGGAATCTTTAGTCACCAAAGAAGTCGATCGACAATTGCAAGCCTTACCCTCAGAAATCACTGAATCTCTCAATCGGTTAGATATCATTACTTATGCACTGAATCGGCTTCCTCCTTTGTATGCAGCAAGTAAAGAAGGCTTTGCCCATCAAAAGGAAGAAGCCAAGCGCAATTATCAAAAAGCGATTCGGTCAGCAACGCAACAGGCAATCAAGAAAGTGAAGCAAAATCCAATGCTGACCGCGACGCGGATTCTGTCTCCCGATGAAGTTGTCGAGTGATCTGAAAACTATTCAGGATCAACCCAACGTCCATCCTCTTTGATGAGATTAATTAACTCTTCTACGCCTTTTTCTTCAGGGACTCGCTTAATTTCTTCTCGTCCGCGATAGAGAGCGATATAGCCAGCTTGTTTGCCTACATAACCATAATCAGCATCTGCCATTTCCCCAGGACCGTTGACAATGCAGCCCATCACGGCAATGTCTAGACCTGTGAGGTGATTCGTAGCAGTGCGAACTTTTTCTAAGACTTCCTCTAGGTTAAATAACGTCCGACCACAAGAAGGACAAGCCACATATTCCACCATTGTTTTGCGGAGTCCTAGAGATTGTAAAATGCTGTAGCACACAGGGATTTCTTTCTCAGGCGCTTCAGTCAGAGACACCCGAATTGTATCCCCAATCCCTTCCGCTAATAATGTGGCAATGCCTGCAGTAGATTTAATTCGTCCATATTCCCCATCTCCCGCTTCGGTTACGCCGAGATGGAGGGGATAATCCATGCCTAATTCATCCATCCGTTTAGCCATAAGACGATAAGCTGCCAGCATGACGGGAACGCGAGAAGCCTTCAGGGAAATCACTAAGTTGTAGTAGTCTAAACTTTCACAAATCTTAATAAATTCTAAAGCGGATTCTACCATGCCTTCAGGAGTGTCACCGTAGGTAAACAGCATCCGTTCGGCGAGAGACCCGTGATTGACCCCGATTCTCATCGCTTTCCCCTGATCACGCAAGGAAATCACAAGGGGTTCTAGGGTTTTCCGAATTTTTTCCCCAATTTCATTAAATTCTGCTTCTGTGTATTCGGTGCGATCGCTTTTTGGCTTTTCAAACACATACAGTCCGGGGTTAATCCGAACTTTATCCACGTGCTTAGCCACTTCGAGAGCGATTTTCATGCCATTATGGTGGACATCTGCAACAAGGGGAACAGGTTGATAAGTTTCATATAAACGGGTTTTAATATCAGCGAGAGCTTTGGCGTGGGCCATACTGGGAACGGTAACGCGGACGATTTCACAGCCGATTTCGTGGAGACGGCGAATGCCATTCACTGATCCTTCGATGTCGAGGGTGTCTTCATTAATCATGGACTGGACGACAACGGGATGACCCCCACCAATGGTGACATCTCCCACCCGAACGGGGCGAGTTTTGCGACGGTGAATCGTTGTGTCAAAAGCAGGAGCGTTTTCAGTTGCTGCTTGCGGGTTAGATAGGGTTTGCATGGTTCTCAAGAATTCGTAATTTGTTATCTAGGATTAACTTTTTAAGACCTCACTTAAAACAATAGCTCACTAAGTCCTCTGTCAGTTTTGTTGGGAAAAGTTGTCAGTGATCAGTTACTAGGTTTCTGTTTCCCAAAGAACAACGAACAAATAACAAATAACAAAGATCAATTATTTAAACCTAGTTTAGCCATCAATCGATCGAGGTCAAAATGTTGCACCATTAATTCTTGAATCAAGCGCACTTTAATCGGTGCTTGGATGCGAACTTGTTGGAAGGTGCGCTCGGCAATTTGAACGGTGGTTAACGTATCGTATTCAACTGCAAGCATGGGAATTTCTAAGGTGTCAGCGCGAGAGAGAATAAACTCCTGTGGGGCGACTTGACCTGTTAAAATCAAGCAATGGGCTGAGGTTTCTAAGGCGGCTAGTTGCAAGTCGCTGCGATCGCCCCCTGTGATCACGGCTAAGTTTTGTCCTTTGTGGAAATATTTCAGCGCTGAGCTAACATTCATTGCACCAATTGTCAAGCGCTCTACCATTAAATCTAGGCGATCGCTGCGACACAAGACTTTCGCTGACAAATGTTCTGCCATTTCCCGCACACTGACGCTGTGCAGCAGGTTACTTTCTGGTAGCACCCCAAACACGGACAAGCCCTGACTAGCTAAAAATGGGTGAATCTGGTCACTAATTTCCTCTGCAGCCGTGGCGGGAACATCATTAATGACCACTCCCATTAAAGACTCACCCAATTGTTGCTGGGCGGCCAAAATCTGATCCAGCATGGACAAGGGATGATAGCGAACCACAATCAAGACAGGTGCTGCTAAAGTCTGCGCCATCTGTGGGGTAGAGAGGTGAAATAAACTCCCTTCTGCTAAGGTGGGAGGAGCTTCCACTAACACTAAGTCATCCTTAAAACCAGCCACTTGCTTTTGTAGAGCTTGGGAATAATCCCCAGTTCCCATTTTTGTCCGTTGCGCGATCGTGGCTTGAGATAAGCTAACCAAGGGAGAGCCAATTTGTTCAGAAGACAACTCTAAGGTTTTGGCGATAAACTGCACATCATCTTCCACGATTCCAGTTTCTTCTTGGTGAAAATAATTCCCAACGGGTTTGGTGTAACTTAGACTCACCCCCTTTTTTTGTAATTGGCGGGCCGCCCCAAGAATCGTTGCAGACTTCCCACTATATGCTTCAACTGAAGCAATAATCAAAGATTTGGCAGTTTTCGCCACACCCATTACTCCTTAATCACTACAGACATCAAAAATTTGCTTCCCAGAGAGATTGTAACAAAATTACTCCTCCAGTCCCGATTTGCCCCGTACTCCTTGAACAATCCGCGATAATTCTGATTTTTCATTGGCGGAGATGCGAGTCGGTGCGCCACTAATAATCCGTTCGTAGTCGCGGAAGGATGCTTTAATTTCTGGGCCATCTTCAGCAATAATATACTCCCGAATCCCTTTATCATGCCAAGAACCGCGCATTTTAAACACATTAATCGCTCTTGACATCTCGCCCCGAATTTCAACATATTGAAGCATAATAATTGTATCAGTAATCGTCGAAATATGGGCATCAGTAATTGAATGCGATCCCATGAATTGATCGGTGGTATTGGTAAAAAAGCCTGTAATTTCTTCTTGTTTAGCATACCCCGTCACTCCAATCACAAATTGACGGAAGGCATTTTCGGTTACCCCTCTTGCGAGTGCTGAAAGAGAATCGATCGCGATCCGAGATGGCTTAAACTCTTCAATTTCTGATTTAATCGTTTGCAGATGATCTTCGAGTCCTGCCGATTCAGGATAAGTACACAATAATTTTAACAGTCCTTTGCTTTCTAAATCTTCAAAATCAATCCCCCAAGAATAGGCATTTCTTGACAGTTGAGCGCGAGACTCTTCATAAGCAAATAAAATCACCCGTTCTTTTTGTCGTAAACAGCCTTCTTCTAAAAACTTACTCACTAATAGAGTTTTTCCAGTTCCTGTAGCCCCTGTAACGAGAATAATTGAGTCTTTGAAAAAGCCACCGCCACACATTTCATCAAGGGTGCTAATTCCTGAAGACACTCGCTCATTAGAAGACCGTTGCGTTAAGCGCATTGCGCCCAAAGGAAAGATATTAATCCCGTTTTTATTAATGGTAAAAGGATATTCGCCTTTCATGTGAGTTGTTCCTCTTAATTTCAGGATTTCTACGGTGCGACGGCGACGTTCTCCTTCTAAAACATTTCGCACAATTACCACATTATCAGAGACAAATTCTTCCACACCAAATCGAGCCACTGGACCATATTCTTGTTCCCTTTCTGTGGTCATAATTGAACTCACTCCCACCTGTTTGAGACGAGCCGCGAGGCGAAAGATTTCTCGCCGAATTAATCCCGCTCCTTCATATTGTTGAAAAACCGCAGTTACTGAATCGATCGAGACTCGTTTGGCTTTATATTTACGAATTGCATATTGAATCCGTTCAATGAGCGCTGATAGGTCAAAGTTTCCCACCACTTCTTGACCTTCTGGGTCTGGAGACGCATCAAGAATAAACAGTTTTCCCTGTTCAATTAAAGCCTGTAAATCCCAACCAAAACTATAAGCATTAATAATAATATCAGTGGGAGATTCTTCAAAAGTGACAAAAACACCAGGCTCGTCAAATTCATGAATTCCATTGTAGAGAAATTGAATAGCTAATAGGGTTTTTCCTGTTCCTGAAGTGCCACTAACTAAGGTGGTTCGACCGACGGGAATTCCACCATGACTAATTTCATCAAAGCCTTCAATGAGAGTTCTAATTTTTTGGACACCCCGCAATTTTTTTTCTTGTTCAATCATCTTTTTTGATTTAATCGTGTAAATGACAGTTTGATTTATTCTGGAAACTCTTCTTCTTGCTCGTATCCAATTTCTTCATAAAGCAGGTCTAAACCAATCAAAACTTTTTCTCGATCGGATAGATCACCGATAATTTTCCGAACGGGAGGGGGTAAAACTTTAGCTAAGGTGGGAGTGGCGAGAATTTTATCTTCTTCTGCTAATTGTGGGTTCTTTAAAACATCGATGACTTTCAGTGCGTAAACACCTTTAAAGTCTTTTTCGAGAATGGTCTTTAGGGTATTGAGAGCGCGGACTGACTCTGAGGTGTTACCCGCCACATAAAGTTTTAGCACATAGTTTTTTTTAGAAGATGGATTCATAGGAATTTAGAGTTTGAATGAGCGAGAAATCTATTGTTGATTTTAGCTTATTCTGCATATTTTCTGGGAATCGATCGCCGATACATTTCGCAGAGGTGGGCAACAATATCAATTAAAGTTAGACGATAATCTAATAAGATTTCATCGCTACGACCTTCTAATTTTAATTGTAGAGAAAACTGATCCATCAAGTCCATGTGAATTTCCATAATTTTGGAGACGGAAAGATCGGCTAAAAAACACTTGGTAACTAAGTGATCAATTTTTGAGTTGATGGCTCTAGAATCTTTAAAGTAATCTAAAAGGATGAGGCGGTAGGTTTCAGCGAGGTCTGCAATTAACCTTTTTTTTTCTTCGGCTGTTAAATTGCCAAAAAAGGCTCGGGGATTGCGTTTATAATACACTCCTCTGTATCCTAGTCGCTCCTGTAGTTTTTCCGTTAAACGGTGTTGCTTAATTGTTAAAAGTTCATTAATTTGTCCAATGTCTAATTGGGGTTTGACAGTTGGGGTAACGCGGAGGAAATCCACGATAGCATCATCGATCGCGCTGGCAATTTTGGTTAAAGTATTGGTGGTAATGTCAACTTGAGCACAGTGGTACACTATCTCTTGATCCCGATCTTTTAAGGTGACAGTTGGTAAGAGTTCTCCTTCATTTTGTAAACGAGTGACAATTTCAGCAAACCCTTCACACTGATGTAAGATTAAACAATCAATCTGTTCAGTTTGATCGAGAAGGTAATCTAAAAGCTGATCATGGGAATTAAACACTCGCAAGCAATAATGATGATCATCGCCCAATTGCTCTTGGAGAGAAGTAGCGAGATCACAATTAATCGTGAACAGACAAAGAAAGAGTTGAGCAGACAAAGTTAAATAATGAGTAAGGAAAAACACGGTCAGGGGAGTAATCAGCACAGATATTGGAAACTGATCCACCTCTGCGTCCCCTTCATCAAAATTTAACATTTTCACAGAAGAAACGGGAGTCTTGTTCACCTGAATTATTTGTTTTTGAAAACCACAGTTTGAAGAAAACCCTTCCCGCAGTATCTCATGTCCAATTGTGATTCGATGTTAGAAAAATTCATTAAGTTTGTTCCCTCTTGTCAGTCTTGGAAAGGGTGGGAAACAATTATGGCTGTGTTTAGCGATAAAAATCATGATTTTCTAGTGATTCTCAACAGGGAGGACTCCCCTTTAGGAATCATCTCAGCGAGGACAGCATTGCAAGCTAAAAGGGAAAAAAATGCTTGCGATCGACCAGTGAGTGCGTTTTTATCGCCGATGACTACGGTTTCAGATCAACTCACTTTATCAGAATTACTCCCTTATCTTGAGAAAGCCAGCACCGAGGAAAAAATTTTAGTCGTTGATGGGGAAGGGAAGTTACGAGGTCAACTGGACACAGACGGTATTGTCCAAGTTTTACTCAAACAGCAGCAGGAAGAGCAAGGACAAGAAAACACTCATCTACGTCCTTTATTGGAGTTTTTAGATCAACTCCCCTTTCCTCTGATGTTACAAACAGAAGAAGGGAGACTCTTATACCAGAATACAAACTGGCGGGAAAAAATTTGCTCTCACAATCACAATTGTTGTTTATTCACGGTTGAGGTGAGTCAAGGGTCTGAAAAACAGTGGTGTAATGTGATTGCTGAGTTTTCCCCCTCTGAGAAAACACTCGCAACTCAACCCAAATGTCCTCTGTTTTCGTTGGGGGGAAAAACAAGGGAAAACACCCAGACAAGAGCATCGGGAGTCTGGCAATTTTTGACGCTAGTGATTCAAGATCGTGTCTTGGGGTCTTTACAAGTGGTACTAGCAACAGATATTACAGAGCAGAAACAATTGTGTAGAGAGTTGGCTGCGAAAAATGCGGATTTGGTGCAGTTAAATCGGCTAAAAGATGAGTTTTTGGCTTGTATTACTCATGAATTAAAAAGCCCCCTGACGGCGATCGTGGGATTATCGAATTTACTCAATGAAAAGAGTATTGGGGAATTAAACCAGCGTCAACAACGGTATGTGAATCAGATTTATCAAAGCGGTCGTCAGTTGATGAATTTGGTTAATGATCTGCTGGATTTAGCCCGTTTGGAGACTGGACAACTGCAGTTGCATCCAGAACTGGTAAACTTAAAGCGAGTCTGCGATCGCGCTCATCAGGAAGCGCAACAAAAAACGCCCCACTCAGAAACTGAATTTACTCTCAACATCGAAGTGGGATTAGAAACTATCATTGCTGATGAAATGCGCTTAGGTCAAATGTTGGCTCATCTCCTCTCCAATGGACGCAAATTCAGCGTTGAAGATGGGAAAATGGGCTTGGAGGTTAGCCAATGGGAAGGTTGGATCGCCTTTACAGTTTGGGATACGGGAATCGGGATTCCTGAAGCCTCTCAACATCTGATTTTTCAAAAATTTCAACAATTAGAAGACCCGATGACTCGCCAATTTTCAGGAAGCGGTTTAGGATTAGTGTTGACCCAACGCTTAGCTCATGCTCATGGGGGAGATGTGTCTTTTATTTCTGAAGAAGGAAAAGGCTCTGAGTTTACGTTACTCCTTCCCCCAGCACCCCCACCCAAATCATCCCTAGTGCGATCGCCTTCAAGACAAGCTGTGAGAAAATTGGTGCTAATCGTTGAAGCAGTCCCTAAATATTTAAATAATTTAAACCAACATCTGCGAAGATTAGGCTATCAGGTCGCGATCGCACGCTCAGGGACAGAAGCTCTCTTAAAAGCCCGAACTTTCCAGCCTTGTACCATTCTCCTCAATCCTATCCTTCCTCTCCTCTCAGGGTGGGATGTTTTAACCCTGCTCAAATCTCATCCCAGTAATAGCCAGATTCCGATTATTGTCACAGGTACTCCCAGTGAAAAACAAGCTGCTCTCAACAATGGGGCTGATGCTTTTATCAATCTTCCAGTTGATATAAATCAATTAAAAGCTGCGCTTTCAACTTGCGAAGCGCCCCGTTCTCTCTATCGTCGGGCGATCACAATTCTGCGACTCCATTACAGCGAGCGAGAAACACTTCCCAAACAGGATATCATTGCCGAAATCTTAAACACTCCCTTAGAAACCAGCACAAGGATCAACTATCGCCTCCTCGAAGCAGATGACCCCGAACAAGCGGAACTCTTACAACGGATTTGGCATCCCGATGTTTTACTCCTCACAGGGGAAAATATTCCACAGCACTTCCTAAAAGACATCAGCGCACAAGATACCCTCCCAAACTTACCCATTGTCTGCTTAGACCCCGAAACCGCCAGACTTGCTCATCAGGTGAGCCATCTGTCCATCTATCCCTGTTTTAATCTCCTTGCTGATCAATCTCAAAATACCCTTTGGTCGGTGTTGCGCTTCGCCGCAGGAATGAATCCCCCCCTAGGGAAAACTGCTCCTCATATTATTGTGGTGGATGGAAAACAACTCAGCACCAATACCCCTTCTCCCCGTCGAATCTCAGAGTGGTTAAATGCTTTTATTCAATACCTCGCCACCGCAGGTTATCGCAGTTCCTTATCTCATTCTTGGCAAGAAGTCTATCAACAACTCCAACATCACTCCGCAGACCTCTTAGTTTTAGACTTAGAAGACGTAGAACCTAAACCTCAAATACTAGATGAGTTAAAGCAGTTGGGGGAAATCAAAAATATCCCGATGGTTGCTTTGGCTTCTCCTCAACAACTCTTGAAGCAAAAGACCTTACACCAAGCTCTCTTGCAAGTAGCAACTAGAATCCTACCAGGTCACTCTCAATCGATGCAAGAACTCCTCACTCATTTAGAGGAACAACTCAGTTTAAATTATTCTCAGTGATTCATGTTTAGCCGTTATTTCTTATTCCTAATTTGTGGCTGGCTTTTCCTTATCTTAAGTGGCTGTCGCCAAAAACCTCGACCTCCACAAATTACCCGTCCTCAACTTCTTCCTCAAGATACGTTTATTCAAGCCTACTTTAATCATAATCAAGCGCAAGGGGCAAGCTATACTGATCCTTATCGAAAGGTGCAGCGATCGGGCGATAATTTAGAACAAATTATTATTAATACTATTGCCTCAGCCAATCAAAGCATTGAGGTAGCAGTGCAAGAGTTTCGTCTCCCTAAAATTGCTCAAGCACTCGCCAAAAAACAGCAAAATGGTGTCCAAGTTCGGGTCATTCTTGAAAATAGCTATCGTCGGCCTTTTAGCGATTATTCCCAAGCAGAAATTAATCAATTAAGCAAGCGCGATCAAAGCCGTTATCAGTCTGAATTTAACTTCATTGATATCAATCAAGATGCCCGCTTAAGCAATGAAGAAATTAATCAAAGAGATGCCCTCATTATTCTTGAAAAGGCTGGAATTCCCATTCTTGATGATACCGCAGATGGGACAAAAGGCAGCGGGTTAATGCACCATAAATTCCTGATCGTCGATGAAAAAAAATTAATTATTAGTTCTGCAAACTTTACCCTCAGTGGAATTCATGGCGACTTAGACAACCGAGAAACTCAAGGTAATGCTAATAATCTCCTCACGATTGACAGTCCACAATTAGCTGAAATCTTCTTAGAAGAATTTAACTTAATGTGGGGTGATGGGGTGGGAAAAAATCCTGATAGTCTCTTTGGATTGCAAAAAAGAAATCGTCAATTTACCCCTGTTTTATTGGGAGATAGTACGGTTAAAGTTAACTTCTCTCCCCTGTCTCCTAGTGAACCTTGGGAAGATAGCAGTAATGGGTTTATTAGTCAGCAATTGGAAGAAGCAACGAATTCAGTCAATTTAGCCTTATTCGTCTTTAGTGACCAGAAAATTGCTGATACTTTAGCTAGTTCTCATCAGAAAGGTGTCGAAATTAAGGGATTAATTGACCCTGATTTTGCTTATCGCTATTATAGTGAAGGATTGGATATGTTAGGCGTTGCCTTAGCCCGAAATTGTGAATTTGAAAAGAATAATAATCCTTGGAATTCTCCTGTTTCTACGGTGGGAATTGCTCAACTCCCGAAAGGGGATAAACTTCATCATAAATTTGCTGTAATTGACGAAAAAACAGTTATTGCAGGTTCTCACAATTGGTCAGCTGCAGCCAATCATCAAAACGATGAAACAGTGATTATTGTTGAAAATTCCACTGTTGCTGCTCATTATCAACGAGAGTTTGAATACTTATATGATCGCGCCGTTTTAGGAATCCCTCAGTGGCTCGATCGAAAAATTCAATCTCAAAAAAAGGAGTGTTCCTAGTTTCTCCATTCACAGCAAAATTATTAAGAATCATTAAGAAATATGAGATTCATCTTGCCAATTTTTCCTTCCTGATGCCTCAAAACCTCTGATTTGATAAGAGTTTAAGCAATTCTTTTTTTTTGCAACGCCCCCCTTGAAAAATATGGCGGTTCGCCGTATAATTATCACGAATTTTGTAACCATCATTACATTTAAGAAAAGGAACTAGGAGGTAACGGACTTGGCAAGAAAACGTAAACGCAAAAGTCGTCGTCGCCAGGAAGGACGAAAAATCCTTGCCTTAGTGCCTCAGTATAATATCGAAAGTGGGGAGTATAAACCAGTAACCGCAGCGAGAAAGTATATTTCTGCGAAAGGAATTGTTCCTCCTGCGTTGGTTGTGGTTAAGCGTAATGAGCATACCACAGATCGGTATTTTTGGGCAGAAAAAGGACTATTCGGAGCGCAATACGTGGAGGAAAACCATTTCCTCTTCCCTAGCTTGCGCGTTGTTAAACCCGAGGAAGAGCAAGAAGCTGTGACTGCAAATAGTGGAGTTTAGCCAGCAGCCTCTAGGCACTAAACATAAGGATAAATTATCGTAACACTTTTCGGCTCAACTTTCAACCAGTTGAGTCGATTTCCTTTAAAAGCACAGTAGGAACGCGATCATCCCCTAAACTTTGCCAATTAACGAGTACGCTTTTCGTTGATGGAAGAGTTTCTGGAGACTCAGGGGCGAGTTGCTTCGATTGTGTTTCAAGCATTGAGAGACTGATTAAACCGCTGTTGAGTAAGGGTGAGCAATGCCCACCCTGCTTTGTCTTTTAACCTGATTGAACCCAACGGAGTTAGTGGGAGAAGATGTCCTTAGCGCGAATTTTGGAGTGAGTGCGATCGCGCTCTCTCAATGGTTAACTTCTAATACGTTGTTTATCTGACATGATTGAGCATTAGTTAACAAAACTATTAAGGTCAATCTAAACACTTATCGAGTCAGTAATAGGTTTAGGCCCTTCGATCGGGTACAACTGACTCTTTTACCTTAAAAGGTTTGGTTCTGGCTTCATTAAATTTAACAAAAATTCTTTCTCAACTATTTCTGTTATGAGCTAAACTATCGGAAATATCAATTGAATATCTTTTGCAATAAACTAAGGAGGCTTGATGATGAATTCCGATCAGCCTTGGTGGGCAGGCAATGCTCGACTCACCAACCTTTCCCAACAACTCCTCGGCGCTCATGTCGCCCATGCGGGGTTAATTGTGTTTTGGGCAGGAGCGATGACGCTCTTTGAACTGGGTCAATTTAACCCCACTCAACCCATGTACGAGCAAGGTTTGATTCTCTTACCCCATCTAGCAGCCCAAGGCTGGGGTGTTGGCGATGGCGGAGAAATTACTAGCACTTATCCCTTCTTTGTCATCGGCTCATTACACCTGATTTCCTCAGCATTTCTAGGTTTTGGGGGCATTTTCCATGTCCGTCGTGACCAAAATGTACTGGATAAAAAGAAATTCCCTCTTTTTAGCTACAACTGGGATGATCAAGGAAAAATGACCACCATTCTGGGCATTCACCTCGTTTTACTCGGAGGCGGTGCGTTACTTTTTGTCGCCAAAGCCATGTTTTTCGGTGGACTATACGACCCCAACCTAGAAACCGTTCGCATTATCAGCAACCCGACTCTTTCCCCAGCGACGATTTTTGGTTATCTATTCGGTGCTGAAGGGAAACACTGGCTGGCTGCGGTGGATAACTTAGAAGATGTCGTCGGCGGTCATATTGCGATCGCACTCTTACTAATTAGTGGGGGCGTTTTCCATATTCGCACGCGACCTTATGGCTGGACACAACGGCTGTTTGTCTGGTCGGGAGAAGCCTATCTTTCCTACAGTTTAGGAGCGTTGGCGCTTATGGGCTTCATCGCAACCTATTTTGTTTCCGTCAATACCACCGTCTATCCTGAAGTGTTCTATGGGCCCGCCTTAGAAATTCGTTTAGGGATTGTGCCTTATTTCTCTTCCCCTGATCCCAACCTAGTTTCCGCCCGCACATGGCTGGCAAACGCTCATTTCTGGCTTGCTTTCTTCTTCTTACAAGGACATATTTGGCACGCCCTTCGCGCTGCTGGGTTTGATTTCCAACAGGGTCGCGTTGCTGGAGAAACACCCACTTCCATGACTTAACTTTTTTTCAGAAACAAATGCGAATTATTTGCAAGGAGGCTTAAAAATGACTGCTGTTATTGCAAACAGTCCTAATAAAGAACAGATTCCCACCGTTGGTTGGTGGGCGGGTAACACCCGTTTGATTAATCTTTCAGGAAAACTACTCGGCGCTCATGTTGCTCATGCAGGGTTAATTACCTTCTGGGCTGGAGCGATGACCCTGTTTGAATTATCCCGTTATACCCCTAATGAAGCAATGTATGAGCAGGGATTGATTTTACTCCCCCACTTAACGACCTTGGGCTTTGGCGTTGGCAGTGGAGGAGAGGTAATTAGCACCTATCCCTATTTTGTCATTGCTGTGCTGCATTTGGTATCTTCTGCTGTGCTGGGTGCTGGTGGGGTGTATCATGCGCTCATTGGTCCCGAAGTCTTACCAGAGGATCAGCAAGAGTTTGCTGGCTTTTTTGGCTACAACTGGGAAGATAAAGACAAAATGACCACAATTTTGGGGATTCATTTGATTTTCCTCGGAATCGGTGCATTTTTGCTGGTGTCGAAAGCAATGTTTTGGGGTGGTCTGTTTGACCCCTGGGCTGGCGATAACGGCGCGGTGCGTGTAATTACGAATCCAACCCTGAATCCCCTGACTATCTTTGGCTATCTTTGGGGTCAACAGGGCTGGGATGGCCTGGCTGCTGTGGATAACTTAGAAGATGTTGTGGGTGGTCATCTCTGGATCAGCTTAATTCTGGTTGCTGGTGGTGTCTTCCACATTCTGACGAAACCCTATGCTTGGGCGCGACGGGTGCTGTTTTATTCTGGGGAAGCGTATCTCTGTTACAGTCTTGGTGCGATCGCGTACATGGGTATCTTAGCGGGTTACTTTGTCAGCGTCAATGACACTGTTTATCCTGAAGTCTTTTTCGGTGCTGCCAACACTTGGGAAACCGCTAGCGGTGCGGTCTCTGCACGGGGTTGGCTTGCCAGTTTCCACTATGCGTTAGGCGCTGTCTTTTTACTGGGACACCTGTGGCACGCGATCCGAGTGCGTGGGGCTGCTGCTGGCTTTGATTTCAAGCAAGGCGATGTTATTCGTCCTTATGAGGACATAGCAGAAGGAAATCTTGCCACTCCAGTCAATTCTAACGATATCACTCTAAAATTTGTGGCGAATCTTCCGATTTATCGGGAGGGTTTGTCTCCATTAATGCGTGGGTTAGAAATTGGCATGGCACACGGTTATTGGCTCATTGGTCCCTTTGCTATTTTAGGGCCACTTCGTAATAGCAATTTTGGCTTATTAGCCGCATTAATCAGTGCTTGTGGGCTAATTGTTTTGCTCACCGTTTGCTTGTCTTTATACGGAACAGTTTCTTTTGAAAAGCGTTTAGAAACTGCTGAACGTCCTAATTTTTCGCGAACAGTTCCCAATGTTCCTGCTAATCTTAAAACCACAGAAAGCTGGAGTTTATTCAGTGGTGGTTTTCTCGTTGGTGGTGTTGGCGGAGCGATTTTCGCTTACCTCCTTTTGGATCAATTTGTTAATTTGATCGCCTAATCTCTTACTAATTTTAGTCTCACCCTTGTCTTCTTTTTTCTGATTCCTATAGCCCCCCTTATTAAGG
>CAYXDG010000034.1:34606-37676 GCA_964463655.1 uncultured Dactylococcopsis sp. | reverse complement strand
AGGTTATGCACCTTTTTCATATATTGAGTAATGGCATCGCTGAGTTCATCCCCAGCCACACGCACCGATTCACTTAGCACCGTTCCCTGTAAGCTGAGAACAGCCACTTCTGTTGTCCCACCGCCGATATCAATAATCATGTTGCCAGTGGGTTCAGCAACAGGTAAACCCGCCCCGATCGCAGCAGCAACAGGTTCATCAATCAGATAAACATCCCTTGCACCAGCTTGCAACGCTGCTTCCATCACGGCTCTTCGCTCCACCCCAGTGACCCCAGAAGGAATCCCAATCACAATGCGAGGTGCAATCAAGGCTCTCCCACCGTGAACCCGTCGAATGAAATGTTGTAACATTAGCTCAGCCGTATCAAAGTCAGCAATGACACCATCTCGTAGAGGACGTAAGGCGACCACATTACCAGGAGTCCGCCCAAGCATCTGCTTAGCATCTTCCCCAACTGCCAAGGCTTCTTTACTCTCTTGATCGATTGCGACAACAGATGGCTCTTCAAGCACAATCCCTTTCCCTGGGACATAAACTAAGGTGTTTGCTGTTCCAAGGTCAATTCCCATATCCCTTGATAGAGATAAACGACTCAAAAATTTCACTCGTTTCTTTGCCCCCAAAATGCCATTCATATTGCTAATTGCTTAGAGTAGGAGACTCTAATTGATGTGGATTTTATTATTTTTTCCCTCCCTCCGTCTAGTAGGTTGCCTCAAGTTTTCCAGATTTTGTCAATTCAAGTTAGAATGGAGGGAGGATTGGTAAAGGTTTTGTCTTGTTTTGGAGAGTTGAAGTTATGACTTTAAATGTTGTCCACTTAGTGGGTCGCGCGGGGGCTGATCCAGAAGTCAAGTTTTTTGAAACGGGTAAGATTTTATGTAAGTTTACCCTTGCTGTCGATCGACGCAGCAAAAAAGACGATCAACCAGATTGGTTTAACTTGGAAATCTGGGGACGGACTGCGGAGATCGCCTCAGAATATGTCCGCAAGGGAAAACAAGTCAGTATTAAAGGGAAGCTAAAAATTGATGCTTGGCAAGATCAAAATGGCAACCAGCGCTCAACTCCCAAAATAATTGTCAATGATTTACAGCTACTGGGTTCAAAAGCAGACCTCCAAGGCGATTCTAGTTCAGATTACGAGTCTGATGATTTCTAAGATATCCCTTGGGAGATTTGGCGAGGTTTCCATAAGACTGTAGTCTAGAAATTGTAGCTTATGAAACTAAATGGATAATATGATCAGTCGTTTTCGTCAAGCGGTTGAAGCGCAAGAATTTTTAGTCACTGCCGAGGTGACTCCCCCTAAAGGGGGCAACCCTGAACGGATGCTACAAGTCGCACAATCTTTAAAAGGGCGTGTTCATGCGGTTAATGTTACCGATGGCAGTCGCGCTGTTTTAAGGATGTCGTCGCTAGCAGCCTCTCTTGTTCTCTTACGCCATGATATTGAGCCAGTGTATCAACTTGCCTGTCGCGATCGCAATTTAATCGGTTTGCAAGGGGACTTAATGGGCGCTCAAGCACTGGGCATTCGCAATGTTCTCGCCCTCACTGGTGACCCGATTAAAGCAGGAGATCATCCCAAAGCCAAAGCCGTATTTAACTTAGAGTCGGTTCGCTTATTGAAGCTCATTGAAAAACTTAATAAGGGAACAGACTTTAATGATAAATCTCTCCCAGATGGAGCGTTAGATTTATTTGCCGGCGCTGCGGTAGATCCCCAATGCGATAGTTGGTCGGGTCTGCAAAAACGCTTTGAGCGTAAAGTGGAAGCGGGAGCAAAATTCTTTCAGAGTCAATTGCTCACTGACTTCGATCGCCTAGAAAAGTTCATGACCGAAGTCGCGATTCCTGCTAAAAAACCCATATTAGCAGGTATCTTTCTGTTTAAATCGGCAAAAAACGCCCGTTTTATCCAGAAAAATGTCCCTGGCGTTCACATTCCCGAAGAGATGATTGAACGCTTAGACAAAGCCGAAAACCCCCTCCAAGAAGGGATTAAAATTGCAGCCGAACAGGTTAAGATGGCTCGTCAACTCTGTCAAGGGGTACACATGATGGCGGTCAAAAAAGAAGAAGTAATCCCAGAAATTTTAGACTTAGCTGGGGTGAAACCTGTTGAAGGGTTGACTGTCCCGAAAGCAGCATCAGTGCGCTAAACTCTCTTTTTTTAAGAGGCTCTAAAATTGTCGGGTGGGCTTGTTTACCCACCCTAATTTCAATCGTGTGTTGATCAGTCTATAGCACTAGGGGTTTGAGTTAAGATATGATGACAACAGTTGTTGGATCAAATCATGAGATTTATTAGCCCCAAAACCGATTTTGCCTTTAAAAAAATATTTGGCTCCACGGCTAGCAAGCCAATCCTGATTAGCTTTTTAAACGCTGTCATTTACCAAGGGGAGAAAATTATTCAAGATTTAGAAATAATTGATCCTTACAATCCCCCCCAAACGCCAGAATTAAAAGGGAGCTATTTAGATGTCAAAGCAACCCTCAGTAATGGCACGATCGTCATTATTGAAATGCAGGTACTCAACGTGCCAGCCTTTGAAAAAAGAGTTGTGTATAACCTCGCGAAAACTTACAGCAATCAATTAAAATATGGGCAAGGATATATTCATCTTCAACCTGTAATCGCCCTAACCATTACGGATTTTACATTGTTTAAAGCAACCGAAGATGTCATTACTTTTTGGGTCTTCAAAGAACAAAACCACCTCATCGATTATAGTAATGAAGAATTGAAAATGGTCTTCATTGAATTGCCAAAATTCAAGAAAACCTTAGAAGAATTAGAAAGCCTTACAGATAAATGGATTTACTTTATCAAAGAAGCTCCGAATTTAGAGATGATTCCTGAAAAAATGGGAGAAGTTGAAGAAATTAATCAAGCCTTGACGATCGCGAATTTAGCGAATTTAAGCGAACAAGAATTAGATGAATTACATCATCAAGAGGTCTTTTTACAAGATCAAAGAGGCTATGTCATCAAAGCAAGAGAAGAAGCCTTAGAACAAGGATTGGAACAAGGATTGGAACAAGGATTGGAACAAGGATT
>CAYXDG010000034.1:0-34506 GCA_964463655.1 uncultured Dactylococcopsis sp. | reverse complement strand
TGGAACAAGGATTGGAACAAGGATTGGAACAGGGATTGGAACAGGGATTGGAACAGGGATTGGAACAGGGATTGGAACAAGGATTGGAACAAGGATTGGAACAGGGTAGAGAAGAAGGAATGGTGAGTGGACAGATTAACTTAATTCAACGTCTTCTTGAGCAAAAGTTGGGTGAGTTGCCAACTCAAACCAAACAGTCTCTGGCTAATCTCTCCCAGGAAAAACTGGAAGAATTAAGTCAAGTCATGTTAGATTTCAACAGCTTACAAGATTTAATGAATTTTCTCGAAAACAGTTAAAGATGGCTAAGGAGCTTTGGTAATGGTCGATCGCTTGCTCCTCTTCTCCCAATCTTGGGGAATCCCCTAATTTCGATTTCTTGCGGATTCATTTATAATGGTCATGCGAAAATTGAAGTTTAATGCTTTATGTCCTTATTTGACTGGTTTGCCAATCGTCGAAAATCTGAACCTAACCTAAAACAAGCCCCAGAAAGAGAAATTGCAGATGGCTTGTGGAGTAAATGTGAATCTTGTGGGGTCCTGGCTTACACTAAAGATTTACAGGCGAATCATTTTGTTTGTAGCGAGTGCAATCATCACTTGCGGGTTGATAGTGATGAACGGATTCGTCAATTGATTGATACAGACACTTGGCAACCCTTGAATGAACAGTTACGGCCTGTTGATCCTCTGAATTTTAACGATCGCAAAGCCTACAGCGATCGCCTCAAAGAAGCCCAAGAAAAAACAAATCTCACCGAAGGGGTACAAACCGGGGTTGGGTTAATTGATGGACTCCCGATCGCCCTGGGAGTGATGGACTTCCGCTTTATGGGAGGAAGCATGGGATCGGTGGTTGGAGAAAAAATCTGTCGCCTGATTGAATACGCTACTGAACAATCTTATCCCTTAGTGATTATTTGCGCTTCTGGCGGTGCGAGAATGCAAGAAGGAATGCTCAGTCTGATGCAGATGGCAAAGATTTCTGGCGCGTTACAACGCCATCGGGAAGCAAAACTGCTCTATATTCCTGTTTTAACTCATCCCACCACTGGCGGAGTGACGGCGAGCTTTGCTATGTTAGGAGATGTCACCCTTGCAGAACCGAAAGCCACGATCGGGTTCGCAGGAAAACGAGTGATTGAACAAACCCTGCGTGAAAAACTGCCTGAAGGTTTCCAAACCTCAGAATATTTATTACAACATGGCTTTGTGGATGCGATTGTCAATCGCTTTCAACTGAAAAAAACGATCGCGCAATTAATCTGTTTGCATCAGCCTTATTTTCCGACTTACGCTCCTCAAACCCCTTCCGAATCAACTCATAGCTAGAGGGGAGACCCTTCCACAATCCATTCTGAAGTTCTTTCTCCGAGATCGAGGGGAATATTCACAGCTTTTCCCAAGCGAGGACGTTCCTTAGTTTTCAGAATATATTCCTCAACTTGGCTGGCGCTTCCCCATGCTTCGAGATAGTTGGCGACTGCATTGAGATGTTCTAAATATTCGATTTCACTCAAAGGAAAAGAGGCTTGTTCAAGATAGCGCCACATCACTTGTAGAAAGATTTTATCCCGCAAGCGACGCAACTGCACATCAAAGGAATAGCCCCATTTACTGATAATTAGCTGTTGTAATTCTTGTCCCGTCATAAATAATTAATAATTAGTTCGTAGTTCATTGTTATTAGTTTGTCTAACGAAGAACCAATGACAAAATTAAACGTGGACTTGGCTGAGGATATAGCGCAGGCGATCATAGTCATCTTTAATTAAAGTGCTTAACTTCCGTCCCGCTTCCACTAACCAAGCGCGATCGGCCTGGCGCAAACGATAGATTTCTCGCAACACCGCGGCCAGCAAAGAGTCCACAGGAACCGTTTTCACATCCAACAAAGTTCGCAGAAAATCCAATTTTTCCGTAAAGCGAATAATTTCTTTTGTGTCGCAATGATAGACCCCTTGATGGACTTGGGGAGGACGAGGGGGAAGATATTGAAAACAGCGCCCGCTACTGCCTCCATTATCATTATTTGTATGTTCTGCGCTAAAAAAACCGAGCATAGACACTCGAAACTCAGTTTTTAACATCGCAAAGATTTGGGGTTGTTCTTCCCGTAAATCTTGCAAAGAAAGTCCTAACGCACGGGCGCGGTGAATGGAATCGATGGGGGTAGTTGTTACATAAGTCACAACTGCTAAAACTTCATTTCCCGACTCTTCATCATAAGATTTTACCCAACTGCCAAAAGGAGGCATTTTGGGAAAAGAGAGGTCTTCTGGTTCTAAGCATTGGGCGAGAAAATCTGTGGTTGTCGTCTCAATCACTTCCGCAAAATGATTTGGATGGAGGTTTTCGCTAGAAAATTGTGGGAGAGGAATTCGCATTAAAGCCCCCTATGGCCATTATTTTTTCCCTTTGCGTGGCGCAACTTCTTCTAATTCCGATAAGCGAAAGGTGACTAGCTTATCCCAATTTCCCCCTTCAAACAAAACAGCAGCGTTATCATCAGTAATGCGCTGTACTAAGCCTTCAAAGCGATAGTAAATATCATCAACGTTGGTTACAGTTACTTTGCTTCCCGGTAAGATCATCGATTTTAACCTTTCAATTTCTTTAAATGAATCTGAACTTTAGTTTAGCAAACTATAAGGGTTTGGTGATCCTACTCTAAAGAATGCTAGTCAATTAATGGGTTCAACTTGCGCTCGGTACAAGAGTTTGTCTCTGTGTTGATATCCCACGTAACGCACCCGCACGGTTTCTTCTGGTTCAGCATTTCCTGATAAGAGTTGATGTTGGTGAGGATCATAGGGAAGGGTTTCTCCCACTGTTCCAATTCTGGTGACTCCCCAAGATTGAATTAACTTTTCCAAAGGATTTAATAATTTGATGATTCGTTGGGCGCTAAGTTCGGGATTCTGCGCGATCGCGTTCATCGCTGTTGGCCATTGTAACAGCCATGATTCAATGATTTCAAGACTTTCTCGTTGAAACTGCTCTCGCGCTGATTCCTCTGACTTCATCACTCTTTCTCCCGAAAATAACTCAATCAACTCATTCACACTCACTCCCAACCTTGACCCCAGCACCAGTAACACCCCGACTCGCATTGATTTGACTTTTCCCTGTCTTAAGTGCAAAATTTGTTTGGGAGAAACTCCTGTTTGTTCACTTAACTGCTTAAAATTAGTAATTCCAACTTTGGTCATAAGATTTTTTAATATTGGTGTATAGTCTGGAGTCATTAATTCACTTATTCCCGATGAATTCTGTTTTGATTTTACTGGTTATTATTTACGGTCTAAGCCTGATTGCGTCATTTCTCGCTATTACCTTAGCTCTTCCCCTTGAACAGCGCCAAGAAGAATTAACTCTTTTAATCGCCATAGAAGGGGTTCTCATTGCTGCTGCGTTAGGCTTTTATTTCGGAAAAAAAACCTAATCTCAGTTCGTTCACTCTGAACACATTTTTCTGATTCTCATTCGCTATATTAATCAAAATCATAATTTTTCTACAAAAAACTCTTTCTGAGGAAAGATTGTGCAAAATGTCAAGTCTTCTTTATAATTGTTAACAAAGTGAACCCTAGCAAGTAACGTCGTGAGGTCAGTTATGGAATTATCCTTAGAGCAAGAGTTCAATGTGCGCTCTTTTGAGACGCAGGTCAAACAAATGAGTCGCGAACAAGCACAAGAGTTTCTGGTTAAACTCTATGAACAAATGTTAGCGCGAGAAAATATGTACAAAGAATTCCTCAAACATGAATGGGGAATTGATCAAGGCTACTCAGCATAGCCAGAGCTTGGCTCCCCTTTCGCTGAGCGACCTCTGTCTCTTGCTTGGGTCATTGCAGATGAACAAGCTGGGGAAAATGGGGCGTTTCAGTTAACAATATTTGTCTATGATCGATCGGGAAACAGTTTGTGGTAAAGTGGGGATAATTTAGGATTCTATCCAAAACTGACTAAAATCTTTCTCTATCCAAAATGTTTCAACGTTGTTTAATTTGTACAGACTTTACAGATGGCTTAGACCGCTTTGCTCACTACGTTCCCAGTCTTGCCTCTTCAGGTTTAAATCATATTGTCTTTCTTCATAGCGTTCCCTATTGGGCAGAAGGAGAAATTCCCCACGTTGACGAAGAGAAAGTAGAAGCGGCTAAGAAACACCTACAAGTAGCCCTAGAAAGCGTTCCAGATGGGTTAGAGGTGAAAGTAGAAGTTCCCAGTGGGAAGCCAAGCGACACGATTCCTCGGGTAGTGAAACAAGAAAATGTTGAAGTTGTCTTAGCAGGAACGCCCATTCGCAGTTTTTTACAGGAAAAAGTCTTTGGCAGCACCAGTTTGAGTTTAGCTCAAGCCACTTCCGCACCCTTGCTGATTTTTCGCCCCACTCACATCTCAGTTTACACCAAAGAAGAATTGAACCTGCGCTGTCAGCATTTATGGCGATCGCTGCTGATTCCTTATAATGATAGCAAAGCAGCTAAATATTTAATTCAACAAATTAAAAGCTATGTCGAGAATAACCCTCATTCCACCCTTGAAGAATGTCTTTTATTCTGGGTGATTAGTGAAGGGGGAAGATTACCTGAAGAAGCTCTGGAAAACCGCAAACAAGAAGCAGAAGAACGCATCGCTGAAGTGAAAAAAGAGCTAGAAGGAATCAGTTTAAGGGTGAATTCTCAAGTGCGATTAGGAAACCCGACTGTGGAAATTGTCAATGCGGTGATGAATGAAGATGTTAGCGCGATCGCAGTAGGTTCTGATGATCGCGGTGGAATTTTACAGTGGACTATCCCCAGTTTAGCCAATGAAATCCTCCGCAGTAGTTGGTATCCTGTCCTCTTTTTCTCCCAAGCGCGGTCTTGAATTAGTTGATGGCTAAAGTCCCGAAACATTGCGAGGCGCATGAGAGCCAAGAGACTCTAACTTCTGGAGAATCTTCGGCTTGAGATTTTCAAACTCTCTTCTCAATAACTGTTTGCTGGTTTGAGGCGTGCCATGAGACTGGGCAGTCTGACCTGACTTAGCCCAATCGTAGAGTTTTTGGCGCTGTGCTGCTGCGATCGTGGAACTCAAAACGTGCTGACAGGTATCAGGGGACTCTAAAGCAAAAAACAAAATGCGATAATAGCCTAAATCTCCCAAACCCCTAGTAATTCTTGCGCCATTACCAGTCTTCAAGTCTAAATAACAAGGAAGCCAGCGAGTTCCATGCTCAATACTGTATAGGGCTGTAATCCACAATAGCATGGGATGAGGAGACATCACAAAGACGAAATAATTATAACGGGTACTCAGTAAACGGTTTTCGATATCTTGCTTGTTGAGCATCACCCATAAAGAAGGAAACGTTCCTTCTGCGGAATTCATTAAGCGAGGGAAAACAATCTTTTGGCGAGGTTTATCAGGCGGCCAAGCCACATCTAAATAATATTGTTCATCATTCGCCGTTAAGCTATGGGTGGGATGAGTATTAAATGGGTGATCAGACTCAGGGGGCGCAGTGGGAGTTTTCCTTGGGGGGTTGCTTTGTCCGACTTCTCGTTCAATTTCTGTAAACTTTTGTAGGAGTTCATCAATTCCTTGAGGACGTTGATCCCGATTTTTAGCTAAACATTGTAAGACTAGGTCTTTAAGGGAATTAGGAATCCTAACTTCTTTGGGGAAAGGTTCTGGAGAAGCATAACGATGGGCTTGATACCAAGCGCCAAAAGAATTATTTTCTGGAAGAACAGGCATTTCCCCTGTGATCATTTCATACATCATCACTCCTAAACTGTAGAGATCAGAGCGATGATCAAGTTCCTTCCCTTCCATTTGTTCAGGAGAACAATAAGCCAGTGTTCCTTGAAAGGTATGGGTTTGACTCGCATCTGTTTGAATTAACTTAGCAATCCCAAAGTCAAGGATTTTTACCATTTCTCCGAGGGTAGCATCTTCAATAATGAGGATATTACTGGGTTTAATATCACGGTGAATAATGGGACAAAGCTCTCCTTTAAAGAAAATTCCTTGATGAGCATATTGTAAGCCGAGACAAATTTGGCGAGTGAAACGTAAAAAACGTTCCAAGGAAAGGGGACGATGCTTAATGATTTCATTGAGCCCTTTTCCTTGCAAAAATTCCATGGCATAGAATGGAACATCATCTTCATCTACGCCATAGTCTCGTACTTGGACGACATGAATACTCTTTTCCCCTAGTAGCGCACAAATCGTTGCTTCTTGTTCAAACCTAGCCCTTCGTTTATCATTGAGAACGGCTTGAGAGACAAACTTAATGGCTACGGTTAAGCCTCCTAAAACCGTATCTTCGGCGCGGTAAACTTGACCCATTGCGCCTCTTCCAACTAACTTAGTGATCCGATAGCGGTTTGCGAGTAAACGACCCTCGTTACGGTCTTCTGTCATTTTTCTCAGGGAACAAAAAATTACATAATAAACTGGCTGAAATATCTGGTTTGATTTTTATCAACCATTACTGGATTAATTTTAATTCTCTTGTGAGTCATTGTGATCAGGTTTTGATCACTAATTAATGAAGAATTCTCTCCAACCCCCTCATACTAAAGGTTTTGCTTTAGAAATTTGTTCTGGTCAAAGTAGCCTCAATGGTAGTTTTCATTTGATGTCCTTCCGTTAAACCACTACAAAAGCGATAGAGGTGTTCTGTTTCTTGATAGAGGGTTTCAAACCCTTGACGACGTTTGCGGTCATTGAGAACCCAGTATTTCTGGATAATCCAATCGGGAGTAATCCAACCATTTCCTTCTAAGCTACCCCAAAGATTATGTTTGAGAACAAAGGTATATTGAGTTTGGTAGTTGCTGAGGTATCCTCGATAATTTAATGTTATCTGCGAAGAGACTTCTGGTTGATCAAAAAACTGAAGTTGACTGCGCCAAGTAAACCAGTTCGGTTGACTCCATAAAATATCGACGGTTCCTTCTATAGCCAAAGGATCAAGGTTTGATTCGTACCAAAATCCTTTCATTGTCCATTGTCCTGGCTTGAGTAAAAAAGTGTGTGTCACAGAGCTTGCAATTGCTGTTTTGTCTATAAAAAATGGGTTAAATCAAATTCGTGAGAAGGTTGGGAGATAGCAAAACGCTCTTGGTTTAAGGTTAGCAGCAGTCGATCGCTGTAGTCCACTGCACCCCGAAGTTCTTCTTCGAGTAATTCCAATCCTCCGTTAGCTGCGCTCTCGACTAATCTTACTCGTTCTGTTTGGGCATCGGAATTGTATGGAGATAAAATCATAGCATCCTGCCGATGGGCGATCGCAATTAATTTTATCACCCAATCATATCCTCGTGAAAGGAAAATTTCTAAACTAATCGGTGCTGGGTCTTTACTAATCCCTCCTTCTAGGGGAAGATATCGCTGATGTCTCCCTCCGTAGGCAGCTGCGAACATAATAGTATCTGCATAGGTGACAAAGGTTTCTTGGGTCAGAGATTGCACCAAACTGGCTTTATCTTTTGCCACTCGGATTCGATGTACTGCCATCTATTTTTAGGGAATAAAATTCAGATATTTTCAATTTTAACCGTCGTGCTATACAGATTACCAAAACTTAGATATTTTTACACAACTTTCAATCACTTGCATGAGAATAACTAGGAAATTTCTGTTATGAAATGTCATTTAAGGGTGACGCGATCGAATATACCACCTAGGAGAATCATCCTTGGGTCATCATTCAATTACTCCTGATTTAATTTTTCTAAAATTCCTTCTAATTCTTGTATTTTATCCCCGTATGCTTCCCAATTTCCAGACTGGGCCGCTTGTTGTGCTTCTCGATACAGATTTAAAGCACGTCTGGTTAAATTATTAGGGAGGGTTGTTTCTTCTTCCGAGGGAGCAGGGGGTGCGGTTTCTTCGCCAAAAATCGCTGAAATGGCTGATTCTAGGGTAGGACGCATCACTACATTATTCCCATGAGCGACAACAACTCGTTTTAATTGGGGTAATTCTCCTTGTTCGGCGCGTAAGTAAATTGGTTCAACATAGAGGAGAGATTCTTCAATGGGAATCACTAACAAATTTCCGCGAATTACTTTTGATCCTTGTTGATCCCAAAGACTTAATTGCTGAGAAATTTCTGGGGTTTGATCGATTCTGGCTTCAATTTGACTGGGGCCATAAATTAACTCTTGTTTGGGAAATTCATATAACAATAATTTTCCATAGTTTTCACCATCTGACCGCGCTGCCATCCAAGCAATCATGTTATCTTTATTGACAGGGGTAAAGGGCAAAATCATGACAAATTCTACGTCTTCCGCTTCGGGTAAGCGCATGATTGTATAGTACGGTTCAACTAACTGCTGATTCCCTTCATAAGTTTCTTTTGCATAGAGCCATAAATCTTCCCGATTGTAAAAGACTTCAGGATTACTCATGTGATAGGCTAAATACATCTGAGTTTGAATTTTGAATAAGTCTAGGGGATAGCGGAAGTGGGATTTTAATGCAGGAGAAACTTCACTCATGGCAGTGAATAAGTCGGGGAAGATTTTCTGATAGGTTTGTATTAAGGGGTCGGATTCATCGGTAATGATAAACTCTAAAGTGCCATCATAGGCATCAACGACAACTTTAACGGAATTACGAACATAATTAAATCCCCCCGCTAGCAGTTGTGTTCTCTGTCCAGGTTGTAAAAACGCCCCTGCGTCGTTAATATTAGAAGCTGGCTCGGAATAGGGATAATAATCGCTGACGGTGTATCCTTCGACAATCCATTTCATGCGACCGTTAACAAGGCTAACATAAGGGTTGGCATCTAAGCGTAAAAAAGGTGCGACATGGTTAATGCGTTGGCGAATATTGCGATAATAATGAATCCGAGATTCTGCTTGAAACTGACTGGAAATGAGAATTTTAAAGCTACTAAAATCATAGGCATATAAGAAACGATGCCATAATGAACTAAGATCAACCCCTCCTTTTCCGTCATAACGGTTGCTGGCGTTATCTTCTCCTAATGGATAGTCAAATTCATCTTCGACCATTCCTGTGAAGATATAGTTATTGGTTTCTTCTCCGTAATATATACGTGGTTGTTCGACTTCTAAATCAATGTTTGATTTTGGGGGAATATCTTTGATGTACAAGTCTGGTAAGCCTTGAGGCGTGACACGATTGACAGGACTCATCACTAAGCCGTAACCGTGAGTATATTTCAAGCGTTGGCTGATCCAGCGATTTTGGGGCGCACGGGATAATTCTCGCGCTGATAACATGACTTGACGATAATTATTATTAATTGTGTAGCGATCGATGTCCACATCGTTAAAGTTATAGTAGGGACGAATCTCTTGTAGTTGTCCATAGGTGGTCAAAAGGGGGCGATAATCCCAGAGGCGGATATTTTGGACAGTTCCCTGATTGTTTTCGACGGCGGTGCGATCGAGTGTTCCTTGGGCGGGATAATCTCTTCGTTCCACCTGAGCTAAATTATAGGCCGATCGCGTCAGCCTGATATTATTCTCAATGTAGGGTTTTTCTTGGGCGAGTTCGTTGGGTTCAACAATCAACCGTTGTTGCAAATTGGGATAAACCTGATAAAGCACGATATAAATCAATAGATAAATCCCGATTCCTGCTAGGGGAAGGGTGAGGGTATTTTGTCCCGCCGAGGCAATGAAGACAACCGCCAAAGCCAGAGCCATAAATCCCATCCCAGTTAAAGCCGCTAAACGAGCGTGTGTATCAGTGAATCCTGCCCCAGAGACGACTCCTTCTCCAGAATAGAGGAGATCGTAGCGCTGTACCCAAAACTGGAAAGCGACTAAAAAAGCTAATCCCGCTAGAAGTAAGCAGAGATGGGCTTTGGCTTCTCCATCAATTAAATTTTGCCATCCCCTGTCGAGGTTAATTGTTCCTTTTAAGAGATAAACGGCGGTTGCGATCAATAATCCCATGAAAAACAGAGCAAACAGCCAATCTTGTAACCCTTCATAGAAAGGAAGCTCGAAGACATAAAAACCCAGATCACGATTGTAGATTGGATCAGTGCGGTTAAACTCAGTGGCATTGAGAAACTTGAGCAGGGTATCCCAAGCGGTGACACTTGCACCTGCAGCAGAGAGGGAGATGAAAAAGATGACAATGGGGGCGATATATTGAGGGGCGCGATCGACGTAAAATGAGAGATTATCGTCTTCTAAAAAGCGAATCGTGGAGTAACGGGTGACTCTCATGGCAAACCAATAGTTGAGCCACAAAAAGAGGGCAAAAATCATAAAACTGCTCACCCAAGTGAGGCTTCGCCAAGTGAGGAGAGTCCAGAAAACACTGTTCAACCCGATCGCGCTAAACCACAAAGATTCAGTGATCAGATGAACAATTGTTCCTGAAAAGATTAAAAGCAGGATGATGAGAACTAGGGGAAGTGTTAGCCACCGCCAGTTAGGAGTTGAGTTAGATCGTTTGGCTACCATGATTGCTTGTGAGGGCTACGACTCTATTTTAGTTGTCTGGAAGTTGTTCCCGTTCGATGGCTTCAAATAAAGCCTGAAAGTTCCCTTCGCCAAAGCCCTGAGCGCGATCGCGCCGTTCAATTAATTCAAAAAAGAAGGTGGGTTCGGCAAAAATTGGCTTGGTAAAAATTTGTAATAACAGGGGATTTCCTCTCGAAGAAGAATTAAAATTCGATGCTTCAGAATCTACTAAAACTTGTGCTTTTTGAATCATTTCCCAGTCTAATGGGGACAAAGGAAGGTCTGGAAAACGCTTTTTAAGTTGAGTGTAATAGGTGTTAGGGACACTTAAAAAAGATAAGCCCAACTGTTTGAGGGTGAGAGTTACTTGAGGGACATTGGAGGTACTCAAGGCGATGTGTTGAATTCCAGCACCGCGATTATAGTTCAGAAATTCTTGAATTTGGGAATTATGGGAACTCGGCTCATTAATGGGAAACTGTACAGACCAGCCTCCTAAAACTTGTGAGTGGAGACCAGAGTTGGGTGTTTGAATGGAAAAGGCTTGTTTGCGTTCCCAACCAAAAACGGTTTCATACCATTGAACTGTAGGTTCTAATGCTCCTGCTGCAACATTTAAGACTAAATGGTCGATCGCTGTAAAATATAATCCTTGGGTTGGGGAGGAGGGAGGCCTCTGTTTCCATTGGGGGAGCCAAGGAATCAGAGGGGTTATCCCTTGGCGCTCGACTAGCGTATGGCTTAATCCTGTCAGACCTAAGATTTGACACCATTTTAGACAGCCTTTGGCAGTTTCTATCTTTTGTAGGGGTTGTGAGAGAGTTATGTTCGCGCTGAGTATAGCTGGGAGTTTTTCTTCTAGTTGTGGCATCTCAAAGCTAATTCCAGCAACTCCTGGAGGATGCTGTTGTAGGTAATGAGAAACTGGGCTGTTGTCACCTAGAGGAGCGTAGAGAACAAACTCAGCTTTTCCACTTTTGACAACTTCAAGGTGCGTTTCGCCATCACAGCCTGCTGCTGCGATCGAATGAAATCCCAGCTTGGACGTAAACCAGTCCCGCCACCTGCTAGCATTGTCCACATAAAAGTGAATCTGGTCAATCTTCATCTTTGGTGAAGCCTCAGCACTTGTGGTCTTCCTCTCGACAGGATACAGGTTTTCCTAGAAAAATAAATGGTTATCAGGTTGGATGTTTATTTCTGTGGGAACTGCATTGGGTTCCGCTTGCAGGGTAAATAAAATCGCCTGGGCTGCGGTGTCTGCACTAAGCATTTTAGCGCGATCGACTTTCAATCCTGCTTCATCCCAAAAAGGCGTATCAACTCCGCCAAAATAAAAGAGAGTCATTTTCACCCCATAGCGTTTTAATTCCTCGGCGAGGCATTTACTAAAGCCCACAACGCCAAATTTTGAGGCACAGTAGGCACTTCCCATTGCCATTGGATGTTTGCCTAGAATACCCACTACATTGCAAATTTGCCCTGATTTTTGCTTCCGCATCACCTCAGCTGCTGCTTGACAAGTGTAGAAACTGCCTTTTAAGTTTAAGTCCAACATGGCATCTAAATCAGCGGGTTCAACTTTTTGGTGAGGTTTGAGGATGCCAGCGCCTGCAGCATTGACTAAGACATCAATCTGACCAAATTGCGCGATCGCTTTTTCCATCAAGGTTTTCACTTGTTCTGGCTTTGTAATATCGGTGGGAATGCTTAACACTCTTTCTGCAACGGATAATTGAGAAACTAGCGCTGACAACCGCGCACTGTTTTTCGCGGCTAAAACCAAGTTTGCTCCTGTTTCTGAGAGATCATGGGTCAGGGTCGAACCAATTCCACCTGTTGCGCCAACGATAACGATAACTTTGTCCTGCATCTTTTTTACATTTCTTTACATCTTTCCCTATCTTAACGATTTGTTCGTTGTTATTTGGTAACGGGTCACTGGTCACTGATTCGCCCAGACAGAAAAGACATAAACGCCATAGACTAAATAAAGACCGAAAATGCTGCCAACGGTTATTTTTCCTTCCCAAGACTGATATTGAAATAATAAAATGAGACAGCAGATAATAACCGTTAAAAACTCGATCGCGCTGACGATATTGCCATAATGCTTCGGGTCCCAGTAGGAAATGGGACTATAAAATCGCCAATTAGAAAGGGGGAAAAAATGACGATGAGCATCTTCACTGTGTAGAGGAAAATCTCCCAAAAGATGTAGTAACATACTAGAAAATAATAAAAAGCCCCAAGGCGATCGCAGATAGATAGAAATCATTAAACCAACAGTAAAGATTGGAAAAGAATTAGAAATGGCGCTGAGGGTTTGCCAAAACGGTTGATAATAAGATTGTGACCAGATAATTTTTTCAGGATTTTTAAGAATGACTTTTTCCCAAAAATAAAAGACAAACATAGAGGCATCTGGCAAAATTGAACCAGCTACCACAGGCATTAGTAAAGTGGGAGTTTTATCTTGAGGGCTGAGTAAGAATAAGTTAATAATAAGGTGGGCTGGAGTATTCATGGCAATAATGATCTTAAAAGTTATACTATTTTAACTAAAAATAATCACGAAGAATTTTCATTATTATCTCTTTTCCATAAGAAGCGCAAGGGTTTTTCTCGCCAGGCTTCTGCGTGTTGACTAATGCCAATTCTGGGAGTTGTGATGATTTGCGATCGCGCAATTTTAATTCCTGTCTCTTGAAACCAGAGATGATTTTCAGGCGTAGGAGTTTTCCCATTGAGACTTTTTTCGATTTGTAAAAACTTAGTGAGTTTTCCCGGTCCATCTATTTTTCCCGCACCTCGGATTAAAACGGCTGCTGGATACTCAGGGCGATCGCAGACCACATTGAGCATTAAATGGACACCATAGCACAAATAGATATAAAAATATCCGCCAAGGGCGAACATAATTTCATTTCTGGGAGTGCGGGTTTTTGCTGCATGATTAGCCAGATCAGCCTTTCCATCATAAGCCTCCACTTCGTTAATGATCAGGCTTGTTATTTCTCCGTTGGGATATTTTCTCACTAATTCTTTGCCTAATAAATTTTGGGCAACTGCGATCGCAGAGTCTTGGAAAAAAGTAGTTGGGAGAAAGTTTGTCTGGCCCATGATTGCAAATATAGCGCTACGTGCTTATATTAGGACATTTCCCGAACGGTGGGAGTGCGACCGTCTCGGTCGCTAGTTTTTTTTAAGAACATCCTAACCTGATTTTGTAGCGCTATATGTGTTTTCTTAATCAAGAATAGCCTATGGTTGCAGAGGAAGGGATTAACCTTTTGCAGAATTAGTGCTACAGTAACGATCAAAAAAATCCCCCCTCTTCTGTCAGGGGGGAGGAAAGAATTGGCGCGATCGCAGGCAGAGGAACTTAAGCCTGCTTGAGAAAACTAATCCTTGTCATCCTCAATCAAATCAGGCGAGTGATCATCTGTTAGCTTGTAATTACGAGCCGTCTGATCGTCCACCAAGTCCCCATTAGCGTTAATTTCCTTCAAATTAGAAGGAATGGGGTAGATGCTATTTTGAGCAGGATCAGACTCTTCTTCAATGATCGAGCGTCCTAAAGAATCTTCATGAACACTAAACCCAGTTCCTGCAGGAATCAAGCGTCCGATAATCACATTTTCTTTCAGACCGCGTAGCCAATCAGACTTCCCTTCAATGGCTGCTTCCGTCAAGACACGGGTGGTTTCTTGGAAACTTGCTGCACTGATAAAACTGTCGGTATTGAGGGAGGCTTTCGTAATCCCTAACAAATTAGGCTTATATTGGACAGGTGCGCCACCGATAATGTACATAGTTTCATTATCTTTGTGAACATCCCGCAATTCTGCCAACTCTCCTGGGAGGCGAATCGTGTCCCCACCATCTTCCACCTTCACTTTCGAGGTCATTTGACGGACAATGACTTCAATGTGTTTGTCAGAAATATCAATTCCTTGGGACTGATAAACCCCCTGCACTTCATCCACCAAAAACTGTTGAACTTTTTGCAAACTCAAAAGTGCGGATTCATACATTCCTATTTCTTCTTCCATGTAATGTTCAAAGAAGACTTCAAGGATTTCATGGGGATTGGCTGGGCCGTCAGTGAGAGGCATTCCCGCTTCAACCGCTTGCCCATCTGTAACCAGCATTGACTGTCCAACACCAATGGGATATTCACTGATCACCCCATCGGCTTCAATCACTTTCACATCGACGGTTTCATCATCTTTGTATTCCACTTGCGCTGTTCCTGCACGACGAGCTAAAATACAGGCTTCTCGGGGTTTGCGAGCTTCTAAGAGTTCTTCAATCCGAGGTAACCCTTGAATAATATCTCCCGTTTTTGACCGTTCATAAATCAGCAGAACGAGGTTATCCCCTCGTTGCACTAAGCTACCGTTATCCACGTACAAGACCGCACCATTAGAAACGCGATAAGGACGGGCATTTCGCAGGACGATCGCGTCTTCTTTAACAGCAATCACTTGTCCCGACTCAGGAGCAACTACATCCCCCGCAATGGCATGATTGGCTACGACTAAATCGCCTTCATTCACCTTGGGTGAGTCCTTAATGGGGACTGTGGTTAAGTCGGCTTCCCGTACCACTAAAATCCGACGAATGGCTTCTGTTCCCTCACGAATGCCTCGGACTTCTCCTGCTGCTTGAACCTTAATCTCCGTCAGAGCAACCACTTCTCCTGCGGGAATTTCTTGCCCATCTTCAACCAAGATGCTGGTTGTGGGGCGACCGCTAAAGGAATCCCCTTCATTTTCGCGACGAATGGCTAAAGATTCAAGAATCACCATCTGCAAGTAATAAGCATCAGGATCATCTTCGTATTCCATCAATTCAATATCAACGCTAACGGGCAATGGATCTTTATTGTCAACAGTGTCTTCATCATTGATGTTGAGTACCAGTTGCGTCCGCATTAACTCTAAGCCATTTACGGATTTGACCCGTTCTCCGTCTTTATAGAACAATCGCTGAGAGGCTCGTAGTTCGATTTGTAGATCACCTGATTCATTAATCGAAGTTTGAGAAGGAATCGCAGGTTCATCAGGAATGGTATATTCCACAACGGGACGCAGAAGGATGGCATTGCCTTCTGGGGTTTCCACGTGTTGTACATATTGGAGAGACTCGGCATTCATGCCTGGGATAATTTCTTCCCCTGGATTAACCAGTTGATCAACCCCACAAGTGGGTTTTTGGTCGGTGAGATGAATGTCTCCTGATTTAATGACAATTTCCCGCAGGATGTCATTTTTCTGAATCACCTCGACCACGCCAGAAGATTGACAATACATATTTTCAACAATTTCAGCGCCTGCTTCGACATATTCCCCATCTTCAACGCGCAGTAAACCGATGTCCTTGTTGATTTCATGGCATTCTTCAGGAATCCAGAGGAGCGTTCCTCCTTTGGTGACTTCATAGCCATTTTTGGCTTTCCCGCGTTTTTCCACTTCCACACCAGCATATTTGATAATTCCTCCTGTTTCAGTGTGGTAAGTGTCATCTATTAATTCGGCGATGACATCCCCATGTCGCACTTTGCTACCTGGGGTGGTTTTCAAGGAAAAGCGTTGGTTATTGGCAGCATGAATGATATATTGCTCACCACTGCCAATACTAGAACGGCGAATTTGCGCTTGGTCTAACTGCACCGAAGCGGTGATGATTTCAATTTCTCGTCTTCCTGTACCAAGACGAACCACCCCACCTTTGCTGGTAGTCAGTTTGGTTTCAGCGAGAGTATCTCCAGTTTTTACTTTTGAGCCGTTTTGAACAATCGGTTCCGCGCCAGGTAATAAGTTATACACTTCTCCAGAAAGCACCCAGAGCAAGCCTCCCCGTTGGGCGGTACGGGTCATGTTCCCTTGGCGATCGGTTTTTTCTTCGGGAATTAAATCTTGGAACAGAACTTCTCCTGCTAAGTCGGAGGAAACGTCTTTGGTTGCTTTCTCGGTGGAGCGTTTTTTCGGTGTGGCAATTTCCACGATTAATTGTCCCGCCTGCACAGTTGCGCCATTTTCTACCATTAGCAAAGAACCCGGGGTCACAGCAACGGTTTTTTCTTCGCCATCGGCTAGTTTAATCGAAATTTCCCCAGAAATTTCTACCTGTTCATGATATTCTCCGTGACGAGTCCGAACGGTACGAGTCCGAAGTTTTTTGGGGACAATCACCGTTCCGCCCTTGGGTGCGGTTACTTGCTGGGCGATATCCCCCGTGAAAACGCCCCCGGTGTGGAATGTCCGCATGGTTAACTGGGTGCCTGGTTCGCCGATGGATTGAGCAGCAATAATGCCCACCGCTTCTCCTTTATCCACGCGACGACCATGTGCTAAGCTCCAGCCATAGCAGCGCTGACAGACTGATCGCGCTGATTGGCAAGTTAACGGCGATCGCACTTTGATGGTTTTTATCCCTGTTTTTTCAATTTCTTCTGCTAACTCTTGATTCACTTCTTGGTTGCGCTGTGCAACGACTTCCCCTGTTTCAGGATGAACCACATCTTCGGCGAGGGTGCGACCAAATAGGCGGTCTTTGAGGGGAATTAATGTCCGTTCCCCGTCTGTCATGGCGGTTACGCTAATCCCGCGTTGCGTTCCGCAATCTTCTTCGCGAACAATTAAGTCTTGGGAAACATCCACCAGACGACGGGTTAAATAGCCAGAGTCTGCCGTTCGCAGTGCCGTATCAACGAGACCTTTTCGCGCCCCATAGGAGGAAATAATATATTCGGTAACGGTTAATCCTTCGCGGAAGTTAGTTTTAATGGGAAGGTCAATAATTTCCCCTTGCGGATCAGCCATCAAACCGCGCATCCCCACTAACTGACGCACCTGAGACAAGTTCCCCCTTGCCCCCGATTGGGACATCATATAAACTGAGTTTAGCGGGTCAGTGGCTTGGAAGTTCCGCACGACTTCATCTTTTAGGGTTTCTGAGGTGACGTTCCAAGTGTCAATTACTTTCTGGAAGCGTTCTACTTCTGTGATGTTGCCAATGCGATAGCGTTCTTGAGTCTCCGCGATCGTGGCTTCTGCGGACTCTAACATCTCTCGTTTGCTAGGCGGAACCTGCAAATCCTCAACGCTGATGGAAACTCCTGCTTGCGTTGCATAGTGGAATCCCATGTTTTTCAGTGCATCTGCCATTGCTGAACAGCTAGCGCTGCCATAATTAATAAAAGCCCAGTGGATTAGTTTTTTCAGTTGTTTTTTGTCAACAACTTGGTTCCAGAAGATTTTGTGTTGTTTGTCAGTCATGGTTATTTGTGATTTTTGACTTATTCTTTTCCCCCTTTTTTCAGGGGGGTTAGGGGGGATCAGGACAATATTGCCCTGACAACTAATTACCAGGTGCTAACTAAAGAGCTTCCAGATAAAGCATCTTGAATGGTTTTGTTATAAATCACGCGACCTGGGGTGGTGCGAATGTATTGAGCAATGATTTCCCCGTCTGCGGTTTCTCTGACGCGACGGTTAGGATATGTTTTCACCACTGTGCCATCTTCGCGGGTTTCTTCCACAGGATCGGCTTTGACGGGGTCTCTCACTTCTCCATCAAACCGCACCCAGATATAAGCGTGAAGATTGAGATGTTTTTGTTCATAGGCGCGAATCACATCCTCCAAACTTGAGAAATAATGTTTATCTTGAGGCTCAACGCTGGGATTTTCGGCAGTGAGGTAGTAACTGCCTAAAACCATATCTTGAGATGGGGCAACAATCGGCGTTCCTGTTGCTGGAGATAAGATATTGTGACAGGCTAACATTAACAACCGTGCTTCTGATTGCGATTCTAGAGAGAGGGGAACGTGAACCGCCATTTGGTCGCCGTCAAAGTCAGCGTTAAATGCGGGACAAACCAAGGGGTGCAGTTGAATTGCCCGTCCTTCCACTAAAATGGGTTCAAAGGCTTGAATCCCTAAGCGGTGCAAGGTAGGAGCGCGGTTCAGCATGACGGGATGTCCTGTGATCACTTCTTCTAAAACTTCCCAGACGGCTGGATCATTGCGTTGGATGCTCTTCTTGGCTGATTTAATGTTATTGACGATACCATTGCGGATCAAGCGGTGGATGACGAAGGGTTGGAAAAGCTCGATCGCCATTTCTCTGGGGAGTCCGCACTGATAAATTTTTAAGTTGGGACCCACTACGATCACCGATCGTCCTGAGTAATCCACCCGTTTTCCGAGGAGGTTTTGTCGAAAACGCCCTTGTTTCCCTTCAATAATGTCGGATAAGGATTTTAACGGGCGATTATTTGCCCCGACAACAGTCCGACCGCGACGACCATTATCAATCAGTGCATCCACTGCTTCTTGTAGCATCCGTTTTTCGTTACGGACAATAATTTCTGGGGCGAGAATATCTTGTAAACGAGCGAGGCGATTATTGCGATTAATCACCCGTCGATACAAGTCATTCAGGTCAGAGGTGGCAAAGCGTCCCCCATCTAGTTGTACCATCGGACGCAGATCAGGGGGAATCACAGGGATATAAGTTAGAATCATCCAGTCTGGAGAAGACCCCGTCGCAATAAAGTGATCAATGATCCGCAAGCGTTTAATTAGTTTGGCGCGTTTTTGCCCTTTGGCGTTGGCGATTTCTTCTCGCAGCCTTTCTGCTTCCTCTTCGAGGTTAATTTCTTGCAGCAGGCGCTGCATTGCTTCAGCGCCGATGCCAACTTCTATGCCCATTAACTCACTATCTTCAGCATAGAGTTGGTCTTCAATCTCCATCCACTGTTCTTCTGTGAGCAGTTGTTTATACTCTAAATTACCAGCGTTGCCGGGTTCTAGAACAACATAAGAGTTAAAGTAAACAATTTGCTCCACGTCGCGCAAGGGCATATCGAGGATAATGCTGAGATAGCTGGGAATCCCTTTCAAATACCAAACGTGGGTCACAGGGGCAGCTAATTTTATATAGCCCATGCGGTGACGACGGACTCTAGATTCCGTCACTTCTACCCCGCAGCGCTCGCAGACAATCCCGCGATGGCGTACTCGTTTATATTTCCCGCAGTGGCATTCCCAATCTTTAGCAGGGCCGAAAATGCGCTCGCAGAAAAGCCCATCCATTTCGGGTTTTAGGGTACGATAGTTGATGGTTTCGGGTTTGGTCACTTCTCCAACCACTTGACCGTTGGGGAGGTGGCGTTCTCCCCATTCACGGATTCGATCGGGCGAAGCGATGTTAATCTTAACGTAATCAAACTGTTGGCTTGGTTGTTTGGATTGGGTCATGGGAGCAATTAACAATTAATAATTAATAATTAACAATTCGTTCCTTGTTCTTCGTCCCCCCCTTACAAAGCCGGAGCTTTAGTGAGGAGGTTAGGGGGGATTGGTCACTGGTTACTGATCTTGGTCTTCACTGTCTCCGCCTTCGACAACTGCCATTTCTTCGGGGACAATGTCGGCGCGGGAGAGGGATTCGTAAGTCGGTCGGGAAGGGGTGCGACGACGTTCGCTGTCTGCCATTAAATCAACTTCTGAGTCTTGGCTGGTGCCATCTTCGTTGGTATCGACGCGATGGACAGAAATATCTAACCCCAGGGATTGTAACTCTCGCATCAAGACCTTAAAGGATTCTGGCGTACCAGGGCGGGGGATGGGTTTTCCTTTCACAATGGCGTTGAGGGCTTCATTTCGTCCTTGCATATCATCCGACTTAACGGTTAACAGTTCTTGCAATGTGTAAGCAGCGCCGTAGGCTTCCAGCGCCCAAACTTCCATTTCCCCAAAGCGCTGTCCACCTTGTTGGGCTTTTCCGCCGAGAGGCTGTTGGGTAACCAGGGAATAGGGTCCTGTAGAACGGGCGTGAATCTTATCATCAACCAAGTGAACCAGTTTCAGCATATAGGCTTGTCCGACAGTGATGGGGCGATCGAAGGGTTCTCCTGTGCGTCCATCATAGAGGGTCATTTTCCCTGGATGATCTTCGCTAAATGTCCATTCTTTTCCTGGACGAGTTGCTGCTTCTCGCAACTTGGCATCTACGGTGTCCCGTGAGGCTTGTTCCCCATACATTTCATCAAAGGGGGTTAACTTAAACCGCGCATTGAGGTTTTCTCCAGCCCAACCTAAGAGACACTCAAACACCTGTCCCACATTCATCCGCGAGGGTACACCAAGAGGGTTCAACGCCACATCAAGGGGACGACCATCGGGGAGATAAGGCATATCTTCAACGGGCAGGATACGAGAGATAATTCCTTTATTCCCATGTCGTCCTGCCATTTTGTCTCCCACTTGGATTTTCCGTTTCAGAGCGACATAACAGCGCACCACCATATTTGCACCAGGAGGGAGTTCGTCTCCCTGTTCACGGGTAAACACACGGACATCCACAATGCGACCTTTTTCCCCATTAGGAACGCGCAGGGAGTTATCTCGGACATCACGAGCTTTTTCTCCGAAGATGGCGCGGAGGAGTTTTTCTTCTGGAGGCTGATCTGATTCTCCTTTCGGGGTTACTTTCCCAACCAGGATATCTCCTGATTCCACCCAAGCACCGATGCGGATGATTCCTCGTTCATCCAGTTGTCGCAGCGCATCTTCCCCAACATTGGGAATCTCACGGGTGATTTCTTCAGGCCCCAGTTTGGTTTGACGGGCTTCGATTTCAAATTTTTCAACGTGGATGCTGGTGTAAATGTCATCTTGTACCAAACGTTCACTGATTAGGATCGCATCTTCGTAGTTATAACCTTCCCAAGGCATATAGGCGATGAGGACGTTTTGACCAAGGGCAATTTCTCCCCCTTCGGTGGCTGAACCATCCGCTAACACCTGACCAGGGACGACTTCTTCTCCAGCAAAGACTAAAGGACGCTGGTTTAAGCAGGTGTCTTGGTTGGAACGCTGATATTTTTGGAGAGGATATTCAATTTCTGGTTGATTTTCCTCTGCTAAGGCAGCCAGTTTTTCTTCGATTTCTTCTTTTGATAAAGTCTTTTGCTCATCTGCTTGTTTCAAGAGTTTCCCTTTGAGTAGAGATTGAAAATGTTGATGCAAAAGTTTTGGTAAATCAATCAATAAGATACTGATCAGTTTTGGAACAGCTTTTGCTTTTTCTTGGATTCCTCGTTGCTGAAGTTGAGTAAGACCATCCTTTAAATCAGAAGTTAGTGTAACTGTCGCTTTATGGGACTGCTTCTCCAATCTTTGTTCCATCTCCTGAGTTAAACTTTGCAAAACTGGAACAAATAGCTGCTCTGCCAATTTAGTTTCTATCAGGTTTGGTAAGTCATCAACCTTTGCTTCAGGATTCAACTGTTTGATTCCAGATGAAAGGATATTAAAGATTATATTTTGTCGGTTAACTACCAAATCAGCAATTCGTTCACCAACATATTTAAATGCTGTCTGCACTTCATCAGGAATGACAAGTTTATCACCGATTAGAGGAACTCGATCAAGAACTGATTGAATGCTTTCTATTACGGATTCTACCGTGGAAATAATCCAATCATGAAGATCAAGTTGTTGGAATACTTGATCAAGAACTGTATCAATTGGTGCGGTAGGACTCACTTGATTCCAGATGAATCTGGCAATTTCGTAGCTAGCGTATGCAGCAAGGAATTTACTATAAAACTCAACTAACTCTTGAGAAGAAGTAGCTAAATCCAATGCTTCTTGCAATTCTGGATCAATTGCTGTGGGAGCAGGTTTACTCTTAACTCGAACCACTGTTGCATCTACATAGCTTACAACGCCATGAGTTCGAGAGACAACGACCATTCCTGAGTCACGGGCGGATTGTGCTTCTAAACCCGTTCCCACTAAGGGACGTTCAGGACGCAACAAGGGAACTGCTTGTCGCTGCATATTTGACCCCATCAGGGCGCGGTTTGCGTCGTCGTGTTCCAAAAAGGGAATTAAAGAGGTCGCAACAGAAACGATTTGCAGGGGAGAAATGGCGACATAATCCACTTCTTTCGGGCTAGTGGTGGTAAACTCTTGACGATACCGCACCGCAACCGTGCTGCCTAAAATATACCCGTCTTCGTCGGTGGAAATATCCCCAGGGGCGACCCGTTTATCATCTTCTTCGTCTGCGGTGAGATAAATCGGATCGCGATCGCGCAGTACCCGTCCATCTTCCACAGGATAATAGGGGGTGGCAATAAAGCCAAAATGATTCACCCGCGCACAAGTTGCTAATGATCCAATCAGACCCGCATTGGGACCCTCTGGCGTTTCCACAGGACAAATCCGTCCGTAGTGGGAGGGATGAATATCACGCACCGCAAACCCAGCCCGTTCGCGACTTAATCCACCTGGACCCAACGCACTAATCCGCCGTTTGTGGGTCAACTCTGCTAAGGGATTGGTCTGATCCATGAATTGAGAAAGCTGAGACGAACCAAAGAACTCTTTAATCGCTGCCACTAGAGGCTTGGGATTGACCAGAGAGGTAGGCGTTAAGGAGTCTGCTTCTGAAACCGTCATCCGTTCCCGAATAATCCGTTCTAGGCGATTTAAGCCCACACGCACCTGGTTCTGGAGCAATTCTCCCACAGACCGCACCCGTCGGTTTCCTAAGTGGTCAATATCATCGGTCGTTCCGAGATCAAATTCTAAATTGACCAGATAGTCGATCGCTGCTAGGATATCTTGCTGAGTTAACACCCGCGTTGTGTCAGGAATCGTCAGATTGAGCTTACGATTGATTTTATGACGACCCACACGCCCTAAATCATACCGTTTGGGGTCAAAGAAGCGCGATTCTAAGAGTTGTTGACCCCCTGATACGGTTGGCGGTTCACCAGGGCGCAATTTGCGATAGAGTTCAAGGAGGGCTTCTTCTTCGGTGGGGTTTCCTTCTTTATCAAGGGTTTTCTGGAAGTAATCTACATGACGCAAGCCATCTCTGATTTCGTTATCTTGTAAGCCAATAGCTTTGAGTAAAACTTGAGCGCTGAGTTTGCGAGTTTTATCAATCCGTACCCAGACTAAATCGTTTTTGTCGGTTTCAAATTTCAGCCAAGCGCCGCGGTTGGGAATCAGAGAAGCGGAATAAGTCCGACGGTTATTTTTATCGGTTTCTGGCTTATAATAAACCCCAGGCGATCGAACAATCTGATTCACAATCACCCGTTCTGCGCCGTTGATGATAAATGTTCCCCGTTCAGTCATTAGGGGTAACTCACCGATAAAGACTTCTTGTTCCTTAATTTCTCCCGTTTCTTTGTTAATCAAACGAGTGGGAACATACATCTGGACAGAATAGCTACTATCCCGCCGTTTTGCTTCGTCAACATCATATTTGGGCTGTTTGAGTCGATAGTTTTCAGCAATAAAGCGGAGTTCTAGTTTTCCCGTATAATCTGAAATTGGGGAAAAGCTATCTAACTCTTCAATTAACCCTTTTTCTAAAAACCAACGAAAGCTGGCGCGTTGAATCTCGATTAAATCGGGTAGCAGGTTGGTGGCTAGATTACTCATTATTATTTGTTATTTGTTCCTTGTTATTTGTTATTTGTTCGTTGTTCTTCGTTCATTGTCCCCCCCCTTATTAAGGGGGGTTAGGGGGGATTAGAATACCAGTTGATAATTGTTAACAAAGAACCATGTATGGCGTATCCCGTGCAAAGCACCGTGAACAATGAACCAATTTTAATGACCAACGATCGGAAGAGAAAAGAGTTGACGAGCGTTTTGCGTGGTGGTTTCTGCTAAGGTTTCTAAAGGGACATTTCTCAGTTCTGCGACTCTTTCAGCGACATAACGAACATAACTGGGTTCATTGCGTTTTCCTCGTTTGGGAACAGGAGCGAGGAAAGGACAGTCTGTTTCTACCAAGAGGCGATCGCTGGGGACAATTTTGGCGGATGCTTGCACTTGTTTGGCGTTTTTAAACGTTACAAGGCCACTAAAGCTGATGTAGAAGCCCAAATCAAGACAGCGTTCGGTTTCTTCAGGCGTTCCCGCCCAACAGTGCATGACACCGCGTACATCGCCTCTTTGGGCTTGAAACTGACTGACTAACTCAACTAAGGCTTCTGTAGCATCGCGACAGTGGATGATGACAGGTTTATTTAAGCGTTGCGCGATCGCGAGTTGTTCCCAAAAAGCCGTTTTCTGTTGTTCCACATTTTTGGCTTTATAGAAGTCTAGCCCAGTTTCCCCGATCGCAACCACACGGTGATCAGACTGGGCAAGCTGTTCGGTTTGGATCGCTAACTCAGGAGTCCATTTGTCAGCATCTAGGGGATGAAGTCCAACCGCAAAGGACACTTCAGGAAATTGATCCGCGATCACGCTGATTTGGTCAAACTCTTTGGGTTCGACACAAGAATGAACTAACTGAACAACCCCTTGTTCTTGCCAACGGGTTTTCAAGTCTGCTAGTTCTGTTGCAAACACATCCAAGTTAATGTGAACATGGGTATCGATTAGCTGCATTACCACTCCCTGCTGCGTTAACGCTTTGACTGCTTTTTTTTAACTTCTCACTTTTCAGGAAAATGGAAATCTCACTGGGAGATGATTTAATTAGGCAGGAGTGACTTTTTTCAGGGCTTTTGCTAAACGGGCTTTTTTCCGCGCCCCATTATTGCGATGTAAGGCTTTCACTTTTACAGCTTTGTCGATTTTTTGGTAAGCTACTGACATCGCTTTTTGTACTTGCTGTTCTTTTTCTGTGGAACTGGGGTCGTTAGCGTAGTCCTCCACAGCAGCAAAGTATTTCTTCATCAGTGTTTTGACCGCTGACTTGTAGGATTTATTGTGCAGACGGTTGCGTTCTGCGATTTGGATACGCTTCTTTGCGGATTTAATATTTGCCACGGTTATCCTTCAAAGAATAAATAATTTAATAGGTTTGTTTAAGTGAACTATCAGTATAACAGATTTCGGGAGGAGTTGGTGCAGGATTAGAAAATTTTTTTCACGTCAATGTTGATTGTACCACAGACTTGCTGAGCAGACAGTCTTATGACTCCACTTTGGATTAAATCGCGATCGTGCTTTGAGTACAATATAGCAATGAGTGCCAACCCAATTGTTTGCCTTACGAGCTACTCCAGCGTGTTTGGCGCAGAGAGTATGAGGGCTTATCGTTTAGGTTCAGTTCTGTCTTAAAAGAGAGAATCATTTTAAGTTTTTGGCTACCTCTTTTAATTCTTGGACAATTTGTTTATTTTTACCACTTCTAGACCCATATAGTCGAGCAGAAAATACGGTTATTATGTCTAAAACATCTTTCGTTAGTTCCTCCTCAAAGGTTGAGTCTTCAGTGCGGTTAATAATAACAACTTCTGTTCCGAATATCTCACAGAGAGTAAAAATTAAATCGCCTCCTAATCTCAACAACCTGTCTTTATGGGTTAAAACTAAACGTTCTACTTGATAAGAACAGATTAGTTTAATCAATCTAATTAAACCTTTCTTGCGGTAGTTGATACCTGAGCCTAAATCAGAGATTAACTCATAAGACCAACCATTCTTCGAGCAAAAAGATTCCAAGACAATTTCTTGTCGCTTTAAGTCTTCTTTTTGGTCATTACTGCTAACACGAGCATAAGCAACAGTTAAAGAAGCATCTTGATGTTTGCCTAGAAGGGAAGCTACCTCAAACCGACGATGATTACCTTCGGTTCGGATGGCTTTGATTTTTCCTTCAGATTCCCACCTGCGGATAGTTCGTGTCGAGACTCCTAAGAGTTCTGCTGCTTCAGAAACGGTCACGAGATTAGCCATAAAAGTTTAAATCTTGGTTGCTTGTTTAAGTGTAGCACATCTTAAGTAAGTTTTAGTTTATCTTAAACTTTGGGGAGTTTTTTAAGGACAAATATCGTAGTCATTCATCAACTTCCCCGCACCGAAGAAACTTTGTGGTTAAGGGTATTAGGTCGAGACAGAGTGCAACAAAAAGCCATTGATGAGTTGGAAAATCTTAGCCCAGAAAATCCTTTTCGCCCATCTACATTAGAAACGTCCTAACCTGATTTTGTAGCGCTATAACTATGCGTTCAGTGCCCCTTTACCGACAAGAAAAAGAAAGATTACAGCGTGGAATCACGATCGCGCAACGGAAGTTTGCCCAAAAATTGCTTTGTCAAGGAATGACCTTAGAAGAGATTGCTGAACTCACTGAATTTTCTCGGGAGGAAGTGACGACCTTGAGAAATCAGTTTCCAGAGTCAGATTAACTAACCAGTTGGTTACTTTTTGAGATTTACAAGGATCGAGCGCGAGGGAAGTTTGCCCAAAAATTGCTTCGTAAAGGAATGACTTTTGAGGAGATTGTTGAACTCACTGAATTTTCTCTGGAAGAAGTGGTTGCCTTGAGTAATCAGTCCTCAGAGTTAGATTAGCAGAGGAAAGAGGGTGCGAATTCATTGAAGATGAGAATCACAAGCAGCGAGTCCACAAAATTTCAGGTTAAGCTAGATAAAGAAAGCTGGGCATTTTAAACCATACCATCGTTTCATCGCTTTTCCCAGCCCCTGAACTCTGGAAAGGTGCTGGCTCTTTTGCCAACCTCGAATTTGTCTGTAATCATCATGATTCAGTCTCATGGTCTAAGCCGTTCAGGGTATAACGATAAACGAGGGTAGTCGCTTAGAGGGGTAGGTTAGCTCAATGTTGCGGATTATAAATCACGTCGCGGAAGCAACAGCTGAACTTCAGCGCATTTCTCACCGTACTCACGATCAACAAACATCGGGACAAGAGGAAGCGGTTCAGGAAATTCTGAAGACTGTTAGAAGCCAAGGTGATCAAGCGTTGATTGATTACACTGAAAAATTTGATCAACTGACCTTGAATATTGACCAATTACGGGTTAAGGGATCAGAACTTGATGCTGCTTATCAACAAGTCTCTAAAGAACTGATTGATGCGATCGCACTGGCGAGTCAAAAAATTGAGGCGTTTCATCGTCAGCGAATTCCAAAATCATGGGTGCAATTTGGGAATCACGAAACTGTCCTCGGAAAGCGTTATACTCCAGTTGATCGCGCGGGGTTGTATATTCCTGGAGGACGTGCTGCTTATCCCAGTACCGTCTTGATGAATGCCATTCCTGCTAAAGTGGCTGGAGTAGCCCGCAGAGTCATGGTAACACCCCCAAGTCGAGCATCGAAAGTTAATCCTGCGGTGTTGGTGGCGGCTCAAGAAAGTGGCCTCGAAGAAATTTATCGGGTGGGAGGGGCGCAGGCGATCGCAGCGCTGGCGTATGGGACAGAAACTATCCCTGCGGTAGATGTCATTACAGGGCCTGGCAACATTTATGTCACGCTGGCGAAAAAGATGGTTTATGGGACGGTGGGGATTGATTCCCTGGCTGGCCCGTCTGAGGTGTTAATTATTGCCGATTACCATGCAAACCCCACTTATCTAGCTGTGGATCTGTTAGCCCAAGCAGAACACGATCCGATGGCAGCAGCGATCTTACTGACCACAAGTGACACAGTGGCGCAAAAAGTTCAGAAGGAGGTGATGGCGCAGCTAGAACACCATCCCCGTCGCACTTTAACTGAGAAATCGATCGCGCATTATGGGTTAATTGTGGTGGTGAATTCTCTGACTCAAGCTGCAGAGTTATCTAATCTTTTTGCCCCAGAACACCTGGAATTAGAAGTCGCAGAGCCTTGGGAACTCCTCTCTGAGATCAGACACGCTGGGGCGATTTTTATGGGTCATGACACTCCAGAAGCGGTAGGAGATTATCTGGCAGGTCCCAATCATACCCTTCCCACCTCTGGCGCGGCTCGTTATGCCTCAGCACTAGGCGTGGAAACGTTTATGAAACATTCAAGTTTAATCGAATATTCTCATAAGGCGTTAGATGAGGTGTCTGGAGCGATTCAAACCCTCGCCCAAGCAGAAGGCTTACATTCTCATCGTGAGTCGGTGCGCTTGCGAACTGAAAAAAACCAGTCTGATAGTTAATTACACTGCGATCGTGTTCTAATTTTTGACGCGATCGCCCAGTGTATTCCTGAGTTAAAGAAAGGAATAGTTAAGGAATTTTAATCAAGCAAAACTTCAAGAAAAGGCTGATTTTTTTAGGATTAGTTGTTTTTTGTTATCTGGATAATCACTGATTGTTAATTTGTAATATTTCTTCATGATTAACGAGTTTAGGTTATTTCAGGCGATCGCCCTTGATCAGTAACGTTCAATCTGATATAGTTTCAAGGTATGGGTGCTATTTATGTCTAAATTTCTAAATCATTCAGTTAAAAACCAAGAAATTCGTCGAAAGCTAGCTTGACTCTCTCTTCAACTTAGGAACGCATGGCACTCATTTATTTGTTAGGAAGTCTTGACAAAGTTGACAAAATGGGAGTCTTGAGGTAGGCAGCTAGACTCCTCCAAAAACAAACCTTCCTCCCATAAATAAAACCACTCCTCCTATTGCTAACCAGTCTCTTCCTTTAAGGGTGAGATGATGCCATTGGACTTCATGTTGATTAGGAGTGGTAAAGCCTCGGACTTCCATCGCGATTGCGATTTGTTCTGCTCTGAGGAGTAAGTTTTCTAATATCTTTTCAGCAATCATAAACCACAGGGTCAGGCTTTTGCGAAGGCCTAATTTTTTCCAATTAATGGCACGGGTATTCACTGAGCGAACTAGGTTTTGAATTTCTTCTAAGACTAAGGGAATGAAGCGTAAGGAGAGGGTGAGGGTTAATAAAATTTCTGTGACAGGAATGCCCAGTCGTCGTAGGGGCTGCATTAAATCATCTAATCCTGCGGTGATTTCTTCAGGGGCTGTGGTTAAAAGATATAAGTTGGTACTATAAATCAGGGTAAAAATTAGGGTACTTACCCGAATGGCAAGGTCAAGAGACCGTCGGGTTACTGTTAGCCATGATTGGTCTATTAAGACGTAATGATAGCCAGTGGGTTGGGGTAAATTTAAGTCAGTGATTGGTAATCTCGGTTGATGTTCAAGGGTCAGTCCATCATCAAAGATACAGGTTAAAACAAACACTAATCCTGCTAAAATTAGTAGCCAGACCATTTGCTGTTTCCAGACACGCTTGGGAATTCTCGCGGAGAGAGTGAGCAGAACTAAAGCAAAAACGACACCAATTCGCCAGAAAGGATTAGCCAAAATTGGTGTCAGAAGAAAGCACATCAACCAAGCAAGTTTGACGCGAGGATCAAGATGATGCAACCAAGTGTCTGGTTTTTCTAAGTAGAGTCCAATGGGCAGCGATCGCAGTAAGTCCATATTCGTTATTTGTTGTTTGTTATTTGTTATTCGGGACACCCGTTTCAGTTATTAACAATTAACCATGAACCAATAATAACTATCAATTAAACTCGCGTTGCGCGATTGAGATTGGTTTCTTCCACTTCTCGGGGACGTTTTCCACGCCATATCAGTCGTAAGGGTGTTCCTTGGAAGCCTAATTGTTTGCGAAACTGACGATCAATATAACGGCGATAGGTATCATTAAATCGCTTGGGATCATTCACAAATAAAGCGATTGTGGGGGGACGACTACTTACCTGTGTTCCATAATAAATTCTTCCCTGTTTTCCCTGTCGAGAAGTTGGAGGAGAAGACCAAGCAACTGCTTCTTGAATGACTTCATTAATCACGGCAGTTGTCACGCGACGACGATGTTCTTCTACGGCTGTTTGAATAGAATCAAAGATAGTTTTTACACGCTGTCCTGTCAACGCGCTCACAAAGAGGATTTCTGACCAGTGCATAAAGTAAACGCGATCGCGCAGCATTTTTTCATACTTGTAAATAGTGTTAGAATCTTTTTCGAGGGCATCCCATTTATTAACAATGATAATCGCTGCCTTTCCTTCTTCTTCGATGCGTCCTGCGAGTTTCATATCTTGGTCAGTAATCCCATCTAACGCATCAATCACTAATAAAGCTATATCACAGCGTCGAATCGCTTTAAACGCTCGATTAATACTAAAAAATTCTGCCCCGTAACGGATATTTTTTTTCTTGCGAATTCCTGCCGTATCAATTAAGCGATATAATTTTTCTCGGTGTTGAATTTGTAAATCGATCGCATCTCTAGTTGTTCCAGAAATGGGACTGACGATGGAACGACTGACTCCTGTTAACGCATTTAATAAACTTGATTTTCCCACATTGGGCCGACCGATAATCGCCACATTAATTTCTTCTTCACCTGCATCAGGTAATGCTTCATTGGGGGGGAAACAAGCAATTACTTCATCTAATAAATCCCCTGTTCCACTCCCATGAATTCCAGAAACGGGATAGGGGTTTCCTAATCCTAATTCCCAAAACTGTGCTGCTTGAATTAAACCTTGGTCTGGAGATTCACATTTATTCACTGCTAAGAAAACAGGGACAGATTGTTGACGTAACCAGTGGGCAATTTCTTCGTCTCCTGTGGTCACTCCCATCTGTCCATCCACTACCAAAATAGCTGCGATGGATTCCGATAGTGCCATCATTGCTTGCTGTCGAATTTCAGGAAGAAATTCGCTGTCATCATCAAAGACAATTCCTCCTGTATCCACGACCAAAAAATCGCGATCACGCCAAAAACTGGGTTGATAAAGACGATCGCGGGTAATCCCTGGTTCATCGTGAACAATGGCATTACGACTGCCAGTAAAACGATTGACTAACGTTGATTTTCCCACATTTGGGCGACCAATAATGGCAACAATTGGCAGTTTTTTCATACTCATAATTGGCTAATTCATCTTGCTGACAAAAGTAGGCTAAAATCGGGGAACAATTCTCATTGACCCCGACGGATCGGTTTTAAAATGGGATTGGGTCTTCTTCTCCAGCTTCAGTTTCTTGAGGTTGCGACCCTGGAAACTGAACGACATTGCCTGAGTTAGAATCCGTTTGAGGAGTTGGTTGAGATTGTGTGGGAGAGGAAGGAGACATTCCATTTTGGAGGGAATAAATTCGAGAAAGGGTAAACTCAGCCCGTTTCTCTTTAAACCCTTCTTGACGCTCAAAAACATTCATTTTGAGACGACCTTCTAGAATCACGTGATCTCCTGCATGATAATTTTCCGACACTTCATTCGCCAAGTCTCGCCATGCAACAACTTTGAGACTGGCTGGGGCATCTGTTTCCCGAAGACCCGGAAACTCCGCCATCATTTCTGTTAAGGGTGTTTGATTTTCTTGGGTATAACGCAGTTGGGGTTGACTCGTAATTTTAGCCATTAAAATACAACTATTCATCTGCTTTCTCCTCTTCTGAGAGCCACTGACTACTTTCTATTTTATCATCAACAGAACCCGAAACACTAAGCGATGTTTTCTTAACCTTGAATCATTTTTACCAGAGGTTAAGACCAGTGGAAATTATCAATTATCAATTGGATCAAGCCACCGTAAGATTTCTTTTTTCAGTTTAGTAATATCCCCATAAAATTGTTCTTTTAACCATTGTCCTAACGCATCCAGTGCGGAAAAATTTGTCCCTGGGTCCCAATTCCATTCTTTGGGATTAACGGGAGTTAGGTGATTTCCAGAGAGTTGTAAGTAAGAAACTAATTGGGGAGACCGTGCTTCTAAAAGGGGTTTGAGGTCTTCAGTTTGATCGATGGTATCGTCTTGAAATCGGACTAAAAGCGTTCGCGTCATTTTGTAATCGGTTTTCACAATCTCATAAGTTCTTTCTGGGGAGGGAGTAAACTCTAAATCTAGGGCAACTAAACTGTTTAACTGTTCAATAAGAGGAACGGATTGTCGGGCTGGGTAATTATTGTAAGAAATGAGAAGATTGCCAGCCCTTGGCACTTCATACAAGCTATTAATGAGGAGGTGTAACTTACAGCCCATGCTATGTCCTAAGCCATAGATGGGGAGATAGCGACGGCTTAGTCCTAATCGTTGATAAGCGGTTTCAAAACGGTTTAAAGCTCGTTGCGCGATCGCGTTATGATTAAAATCGTTCAAAAAAGGAGTGGCGATAATCCCGTATCCCGCTTCCGCTAAAGCCTCTAACAGCCAACTGTAGGTCAATTGTGGCGCAGTGGCGACAAAAGCTCCTCCTAAAAAATGAATCACCCCTTTGGGTTGTGAGGGTAATAAAACCGCATTCCCAGCAACATCTTCCCAATTCATCATCGTTTGAAAAAAATCATTCACAAAATTTCTTTATTAATGTTAACTTTTATGAAAGTCAGCTTGCACTAAATTAAAAATGCTAGAACTCTATCAATTTGAACTCTCTCAATATAGCGAAAAAGTTCGCTTTCTCCTAGACTACAAAGGACTAGACTATCGTAAAATAGAAGTTACTCCAGGTGTGGGACAAGTCGAAATCTTCCAAATGTCTGGACAGCGACAAGTTCCCATCTTGAAAGATGGGGAAACTATTGTTGCTGACTCCACAGAGATTGCGATGTACTTGGAACGGACTTATCCTGAACGTCCTTTGATTCCCACCGCAGCAAAAGAAAAAGGATTAACCTTGCTGATGGAAGAATGGGCTGATGAGTCTATTGGCTTAAAGAGTAGAAAAGCCTTAATTGGGGCGCTAAACCGCAATGAAGCCTTCCGTACTGCCATTTTACCCCCAGATACTCCAGACTTTGTCAAAAGCATTGTCAGTGCCATTCCTGCCGACTTGTTAGACGTAATTGGAAGCAGTGTCGGTATTGGGGGAGACGCGCTCAAAGCAGTGGAAGGAAGTCTGAAACAAGACTTAGAAGCCTTGTGCTTAATTCTGCAAGAGCAACCCTATCTCACGGGTGCTACTCCCACTTTAGCTGATTTTACAGTGGCAGGTCTTAGTCTCTTGTTGAAATTCCCAGACAAATCTTATCTTGACCTTCCCGACCAACTTGCTGGAAAGGCTTTACCGGGGATTGGAGATAATCCTGCATTTGAACCCTTCTTTACGTGGCGCGATCGCCTGTATAGTGAATATCGTCAGGCGACTGTTGCTGCCAGTACCAGTCCTAGCGACAGTCCGAATGCACCGAGTTCTATTGAAATTGATTGACATCCTCTCCCGTCAAACGCTACGCGCTATGACGGGAGATTCCTAGCCTTGCAACTAGGCTTTCCTGTCTCACTGACTCTTGGCTAGGCAACGCCCCCGCCAGATCGTCTCCACAGGCATTTTGTTTAAACTCCAACCCCTGCCCGAGGTCGGACACCCCTCGATTTCTAATGACTTCCGCACTCACCACGTCTCTTGGTGCTGTATATCCGCACTTAGGACAATGATGAACTCTTACATCCAAAGACTTCTTCCCTGTATGCGTCCCACACTGAGAACATTCTTGGGAAGTACCGTCTTTGTTAACTTTGGCCAAGTAAACATCACGCTTCCAACAAACCCACTGAAGGATGTTTACAAACTGACCGAAACCAGCATCCGCAGCGTGCTTAGACAGCATCCCTCTTTGCCAACTAATGAAGTTGATATCTTCAACAAAGATCATCCCTGCTCCATCGCATAATTGATGGGCTAACTTAAAGTGCCAGTCTTTACGAGCATCAGAGATACGTTGGTGAACTCTAGCTATCTTCTTGTTGAGTTTATGGCGGTTATTCGATCCTTTTTGTTTGTTCTTCAGCCTTCGTTGCAGCAATCGCAGCTTGCGTTGAAGGGACTTTAAGAACCGAGGTCGTTTAACTTCTAAACCGTCGCTAGTCGCCACAAACTTGTCAAACCCCAAATCCAACCCTCTCGGGTGTCCATGAGGGAAAGGTTGAGGGACATCCACATCCAATTGAAGGGAAAGCATGACAAAACAACCAGAAGCCTTACGGACAACTCTAGCTTGTTTAACCTTAAAGCCCTCTGGAATCTCTCTGGACTTTCTGAATCTTACCCAACCCAACTGGGGCAACTTAACACAATCCCCCTTAACTACCTCTTTGCCTAGCTGTGGGTAAACATAAGACCTTAACCGATACCGATTCTTAAACCGAGGAAACCCTAATCCCTTTGCCTTCATATCAGCAAATGCTCGGTCAAGAGTCCTCAGAACTTGCTGAAGGACTTGAGCGTTAACTGACCAACGGTCATCCGCAGGCTCCGTCGTCTCACGGCGGAGTACGGATGAC
>CAYXDG010000033.1:0-38152 GCA_964463655.1 uncultured Dactylococcopsis sp. | reverse complement strand
AAAAAATATAAAGCCGTCCTAGAAGGACGGGGTTTTAGACCCAAATTTTTGATAACGTATCATAAAGTATAGCAATCCAAAATGATCCCCCCTAAAGCGCTACAAAATCAGGTTAGGACGTTCTTAAAAAAGCTAGCGACCGAGACGGTCGCACTCCCACCGTTCGGGAAATGTCCTAAAATAAGCACGTAGCGCTATAAAGCCCCCCAACCTCTAATTCTGATTGACCTTAGTGAGCAAACTATTTACGAATGAGGGATAAATCCAATGTCCGATTTCTCTCCAATTAATGATCAATCCCTTCCCCCTCAAAATGTCGAAGCAGAGGAATCAATTCTAGGTGGAATCTTACTTGATCCAGAAGCGATCGCGCGGGTGGCGGAAATTCTCTCCAAGGAGACCTTTTACCTGCAATCCCATCAAACCATCTATCAAGCAGCGATCGCGCTTCACAGCCAAGGAAAACCCACTGATCTGATGACAATTAGCACTTGGCTATCCGACCAGCAATTGTTAGACAAAGTGGGAGGGAAAGCAAAACTTGCTCAGTTGGCCGATCGCACTGTTTCTGCGGTGAACATTGATGGTTACGCACAACTGGTCTTAGATAAATATCTCCGTCGCAAATTAATCAACGCAGGACACCAGATCGTTCAACTTGGTTATGACACCACAGAAGCCCTCAACCTCATTTTAGACCGTGCTGAACAGCAAATCTTTAATTTAACCCAAGATCGACCCCAATCAGGGTTAGTCCCTCTCTACGAAACACTGTTTGAAACTTATGATGAAATTGAAGGGCGCTACAACCAAGATAAACTCCCAGGACTCAATAGTGGTTTTTATGATTTAGATGCGATGACCAGTGGGTTACAACCCTCAGACTTGTTGATTTTAGCAGGACGACCGTCAATGGGGAAAACAGCCCTAGGATTAAATATCGCTCGTAATATTGCAGGACAATACAAGTCACCTGTGGCGCTGTTTAGTTTGGAAATGTCAAAAGAACAGCTAACACAACGACTGTTAGCCAGTGAAGCGAAAATCGAAAGCAATCGTTTACGATCGGGGCGTTTGACGCAACAGGATTATCAAAAACTCAGTAGCGCGATCGGGACACTTTCAGAACTTCCCATTTATATCGATGATACCGCAACTTTAACCGTGATGGAAATGCGATCGCAGGCGAGACGGTTACAAGCTGAACAAGGACAGTTAAGTTTAATTTTACTGGACTACCTGCAACTGATGGAAGGGGGAGGAGACAACCGCGTCCAAGAATTATCTCGCATTACCCGCAGTCTGAAGACACTCGCTAGAGAAATCAAAGCACCTGTAATTGCCCTTTCTCAGCTTAGCAGGGGCGTGGAACAGCGAACGAATAAACGTCCGATGTTGTCTGACTTGAGAGAAAGCGGAAGTATTGAACAAGATGCGGATGTGGTGTTAATGCTATATCGCGATGTTTATTATAACCCTGATACGCCCGATCGCGATCTGGCAGAATTAATCATTACCAAACACCGCAACGGTCCGACAGGGACAGTCAAACTGCTTTTTAATGCAGAATTAACTGAGTTTCGGAACATGGCGCGACCTCAATAATTAGTGATTAGCGACATTTTAGAGCCTGAACTTAAAGATGGTGGGCATTGCCCACCCTACTTTTTGATCACAACAACGGAGAATCTTAGGCTAAGAGGAGATTCTAAGTAATTCCACATCAAAGATTAAAGTTGCATTCGGAGGAATCACGCCTCCGGCACCTCGTTGACCATAGCCTAACTCTGGGGGGATAATCAACTGACGACGACCCCCAACCCTCATGGTAGCGATTCCTTCTTCCCAGCCTTTGATCACTTGTCCTTTTCCGAGTTTAAAGGAGAAAGGGCGATCGCGATCGCGGGAACTGTCAAATTTTGTCCCATTCGCTAGGCTTCCCGTATAATGAACTACAACGGTTTGTCCTTTTTCGGGAATCGGCCCATCTCCTTCTTCAACATCCACATATCGCAGTCCAGATTCTGTGGTTTTGACATTTTCTTTTTCCACCACATCCTCTAGCGTGAGGGCGATCAAAGTTCCTCCTTCTGTGGAAGCTGCTGAGAGGGGAGACGCGATCGCATTGCCTTGCTTTCCTTGATCTACTACCTGCGCCACAACCAGCACTAACACACACACCACAAGAACGCCAAAACTGACTAAAATTTCTCGCATTAAGTTCCTCCTACCTGATATAGTTAACGCCATGATCGATTTTCCAACTCCCTGATTTGACGTTCTATGCGATCAATGCGTCCCCGCAACTCATCCAACTCGTTTTGACGGGGGACTCCCAAGTCTTGCATCGCATTCCGCATCTGACGTTCCATCTGTTCTTCCAAATTCCCCTGTTCTACTTGCATTTTCTGCATTAAGTCATCCACAAACTCCCGTGCTTGTTCAGGATTAATTTTACCTTCTTTTACCCACTGTTCACTAACTTCTCGCAACTTTTCGGCGACGAGGGAAGTTGTCCCCACACCAACCATTAGCAATTGTTTGATCCAGTTATTGCTATCCATTATGTCTATCCCTATTTCTTTGTCTGTTTGTTTATTCTAAGTCCCCAAATAACGAGTCATAAAACTTTCTAGGGACTCCATCTTCATGTTAAATGTCGTTTCTAGGTCGTTGATCTCTGCTTCAGTACAGAAAAATTCATTAGCAGAGATAGTTCGCAATGTCCCCAAAGATTTTTGGGTTTCTGGATCAATCAATCCGATTCCTGTGCGAACTGTCTCAAGGACAGCCAAGGGAATATTCACCACTAGCGGGTCACGGTTAAACAGACAACCGAATATTTCTGGGATTTCCTCTCGCCTTAACACTTCTGGCCCGCCGACTGGAAAAGTTTTATTTTTGGCTGTATCCTGTTTTACAGAACCAATGGCAATTTTGGCTAAATCATCAGGACTGACCACAGAGGTGCGATTTTTGGGGTCGCCAATAATCAAGTAAAATCCTGTGTCGCGCAGACGTTCTGCGAGGGGAATTAAATCAGAGGCTAACCCTGACGGTTGTAGGATTGTATAGGGAAGCTCGCTTTTTTGCAAATACTTCTCCACTTCCCGTTTTGCCTTAAAGATTGCCGAATCTTCATAGCCTCGTTGCGCCCCCAAAACCGAAATATAGACAAAATGTTCCACGCCTTCGACTTTGGCTCGATCGATTAAATCCACATTAGCACGATAATCCAGTCTCTGAGCATTTCCTTCCGACCCATGAGCGCTGATAATATAGTTAACCCCTTCACAGGCTTTAGCGATGTCTTTTTCTGAGGTTAATTCTCCGATAAAAACTTCTGCACCCCGTTGTTCAAGTTCGCTATAGTTAGATTCTAGACGAACAAACGCCCTGACAGGTTGATCCTCTTCGCGCAGCAAACGAATCACTCGTCGTCCGATTTGTCCTGTAGCACCTGTAACTAAAAACATACGTTTCACCCATAATGACATACTTATCCTATATCTATTATGCAAAGATTAATTTAATGACTGATTAAAATTCAACAACGACAGGGGTATGATCGCTGGGTTTTTCTAGTCCGCGTGGGATAATATCAATCCAGCAGTTGAGAGCTTTTTCATAGAGTCCAGCCGTGAGAAAATGATGATCGATGCGCCAGCCTCGATTTCTGGAAAATCCGCGCGTGCGATAATCCCACCAAGTATAATGTCCCCCTTCACTTTTAAATTTGCGAAACGCATCTTGAAAGCCTAAAGATTTAATTTGCGCGATCGCGCTGCGTTCAGCAGGAGATGCCATAATATGATTATCCTTTCCTTTGGGGTCATGGAGATCGCGATCGTCGGGCGCCACATTAAAATCGCCACAAAGACAGATTTCTGAGTCTTTTAAGAGAGTTTGCAGATATTGATTTAAAGCGGAAAACCAACCCAGTTTATAATCGTATTTTTCAGAGCCAACACTGCTACCATTAGGAACATACAGATTAACAATACGAATGTTATCAATAACCCCGCTAATCACTCGTTTTTGTTCATCATAATCCTTGGCAATTTCTTCGCCAACAACAGGAGTAAACCCACAATGAAAAGAGTCTAGAGGTTGCTTACTAAAAATCGCCACACCATTGTAAGATTTTTGTCCAGACACAGTAACAAAATATCCCAACTCTTCAAAAGGAGTGCGAGGAAAGTCTTCATCAACCACTTTTGTTTCTTGTAAACAGATGACATCAACAGAATGTTCTTTGAGCCAGTTTACAACTTGGTCTTTACGGGTGCGAATGGAGTTGACATTCCAAGTAGCAATTTTCATGTTTTGGTTTGTCCTTCGTCCTTATTCGTTATTTGTTAATTGATAAAAGGTGGGTCTTGCCCACCCTACTAAATAATATCACCTTTGATCTTCTTGTTCTACAGAAAGCAACTTTTTTCAGTTAATTGGAAGTTGACTCCTTGACAAAAATTGAGAATGGCTTCTCCCACTAATTGCGGATTTTGATAATGAAAGAAATGATTTCCTTGAGGACATTCCCAAATGCGATCGCTGTTTTTAAAGTAATCTTTCCACCCCGCGATCGCGTTAGGATCAGCAATGATATCCTCTTTACTGCCACAAATCATCAAAGGAGGTACGATTCTAGTGGGTTCTAAATGACTCCGTTGCATTAAAGAATGAGGAGAGGGCGTTCCCTGCAAATCCCCTTCTAAAAGTTTAACAAATCCTTTGGTACGAACTTGATCTTGATTGCCAAATAAGGCTCGTACCATTTGACCTAAAATAATTTCTTGGCTACAAGGTAACAGTTGACGATGAGTATAATAATGAGCGTGCCAGTCGATTAATGGATTGACTCCGACTCCTAATAGAGTCAGGGATTTTACTCGTTCTGGGTGGCGCTGAGCATAGAGTAGCGCCACCACACCTCCTGTGCTATGTCCGAAAAGATGCACAGGCTGAGCGCAACATTTAAGATAATCATGCAAGAGGGTCAGGGGAAGATCAAGGGTACAGGGTTCGTCTTCTGATTGTTTATACTCCCATTCTCGGACGGTTAAATGGCGAGAAAGATAGCTTAAGAGGGGACGATGAAATCTTTTGAGGGTGGGACTGACACTGATCCAGAGGGCTTCTTGTGACATAGTAAACTGTTAATGTCGTTTGTGAGATTTATTGCAAAAAATAATCAATAAGCAATGATAAGTTATAGGATAGCAGATTCGGGAAACAATTAACAATTAATATGAAACCTAAAAAAGAGCGCTACAGTTGTCAGTCGGCTTAGACTCGACTAACCGAAGATAGTCAACGCGAATGTCAATTAATGTTCAGTGATTTGGTTAGTCACTGATCAGGCTTTCGAGAATCTCGTTAGGGCTGGGTTGTTGGGATAATGGAATATTCATGAGTTTAGTTGTAGATGTCGGTTTGTCCCCAGTGTCAGTTATTCTTTTGCGCGATCGCCCTTGTCAAATAATGTCAAGATAGAAGAAGAAACATTACGACAGTTAAGATCAAAGATGACAGAGATTCCCTTTCAACAAATTTCAGTGGAACAACTGGCAACCGCTTTAGAAACCCAATCAGCAGAAACCTTACAACTCATTGATGTGAGAGAACCTCAAGAAGTTGCAATGGCTCAAATTTCTGGGTTTATCAATCTTCCTCTGAGCCAATATGAACAATGGGCGAATCAGATTCACACTCACTTTGATTGTGAAAAGGAAACTTATGTCCTCTGTCATCACGGCGTTCGCTCCGCCCAAATGTGTTATTGGTTAAATCAACAAGGTTTTCATAACTTGAAAAATGTGATCGGTGGGATTGATGCTTATTCCCTCGCGATCGATCCTTCTATCCCTCGCTATTGAACTGTCACCATGCCTAAACCCATGCAATTGAAAGAACGTCATCAACATATTCTGTCAGCAACCATCCGCCATTATGTTGCCACAGCAGAACCGGTGAGTTCTAAAACTTTGGTCAATGAGTATGATCTTACCATCAGTTCTGCTACTGTCCGCAATACAATGGGATGGTTAGAAAAAGCGGGATTGCTCTATCAACCCCATACTTCAGCAGGACGCATTCCCTCAGATTGGGGCTATCGCACCTATGTTGACCAAATTATGCTCCCTGACCGCGCTCTACGGGAACAATTAGATCAGCTTTTAAGCCTAGCAATTAGAGAAGAAGTCGGAAGTTTAGAGGCTTTGCTGTATGGGGTCGCGCAACTTTTGGCGAGCTTAAGCGGTTATCTGGCTATTATTACCTTTCCTCAACAAGAAACCGCCTATCTGCGTCACTTGCAACTGGTTCAATTAGAGAATCAGCGCATCATGCTGATAATCATTACAGATTCTTATCAAACGCAATCGGGCTTGATTGAACCGCCTCCCAGAATTGCCGAGAAACTGGCTGCGGGAGAAAGTATTGAGGAAGAATTGGCACTGTTGTCTAACTTTCTCAATCAAAAATTGCAAGGGCGATCGCTAAGAGAATTAGCTCAACTACAAGCAACAGAACTAGAACAGGAATGGAAACAGGACAGCACATTTCTTCAAGAAATTTGTCAACAATTGATCCAACGATGTCAAACTCGCGGTTCTTCTCAGATTTTAGTGCGAGGGATTTCTGAAGTTTTGCGACAGCCTGAATTTTCCCAACTCCAACAAGTGCAAACTCTCTTACATCTGTTAGAAGCAGAACAAGACCAACTCTATTCAGTTATTTTTAACATGGTTGAAGGTGGGGTAACCGTTAAAATTGGCTCAGAAAATCCCCTTGAACCGATGCAGACTTGTAGTTTAATCTCAGCGAATTATTATCAAGGAGACATCCCAGCAGGGAGTATAGGGTTAATCGGACCAACACGAATGCTTTATGAAAACGCGATCGCCCTAGTAGAAGTGGCTGCAGATACCCTCTCTGAGCAATTAACAATTAGTAATTAGTTTTTGGTTATTTGTTAGTAGTAGTAGAGTTTGCCTTGCCCACCTGATAAAATTAGATTATCTTATCGCTGCCATAACAAATTGTTAAATCACTCGTCCAAGTGTAAGAGGAAATTGCTAAATATTAAAGAAGTCGGGTAACGAGAGGTAAAAAAACACAATGACCAACAATCAGCGATCGACCGTAATTATAACAGGAGCTTCATCAGGCGTTGGCTTATACACCGCAAAAGCATTAGCAGATACCCATGAATGGGATATTGTAATGGCGTGTCGCAACCTCGAAAAAAGCGAAAAAGCAGCCAAACAGGTGAACCTTCCCAAAGACCGCTACACCATTATTCCCATCGATTTAGCCAATTTTGACAGTGTTAGAGAATTTGTGAATAATTTTCGCAACACAGGAAAATCTTTAGATGCTTTGGTTTGTAATGCTGCGGTATATCTACCCATCTTAAAAGAACCGCAACGCAACCCTGATGGCTATGAACTCACTGTCGCCACTAACCATTTAGGACATTTTTTGCTTTGTAACTTGCTCTTAGAAGACTTAAAACAATCGGCTTCTTCTGACCCAAGATTAGTCATTTTAGGAACAGTCACCGCCAATCGCAAGGAATTAGGGGGAAAAATTCCCATTCCTGCACCGCCCGACTTAGGTGACTTAAAAGGCTTTGAAGACGGCTTTAAACCGCCTATTGCGATGATCAACGGTAAAAAATTCAAATCAGGGAAAGCCTATAAAGACAGTAAACTGTGTAATGTTTTAACAATGAAGGAACTTCACCGACGTTACCACGAAGCAACAGGAATCACCTTTAGTTCTCTCTATCCAGGCTGTGTGGCAGAAAGTCCCTTATTCAGAAATCATTACTCCCTCTTCCAGAAAATTTTTCCTTGGTTTCAGAAAAATATTACAGGAGGCTATATTTCAGAAGAAGAAGCGGGAAAACGAGTAGCTGCGGTGGTCAAAGACCCTGAATATCAACAATCTGGATCATATTGGAGTTGGGGAAATCGTCAGAAAAAAGATGGCAAATCCTTTGTTCAAGAAATGTCCCCAGAAGCAGCGGATGAAGCAAAAGCAAAGCGCCTATGGGAATTAAGTGCTAAATTAGTGGGATTGGAATAATTGATCATCCGTTCTTTCGTTATGATGAAGTTATTTGCTGGGAAACTTCGTCTTTGAAATCACTAACAAGTTTGCCAAAATAAAAAAGAACAAGCCTAAAACGAAAATCTAGTAGTACAGTTATGGTTAAACAACCGCAAAGTCGTCCCACTGCTCCCCCTCCTCCTCCCCCCCCTCGGATTTCTGAGAGTCAAGGGGAAAATAGCGTCATCACTGAATCGTATTCTAATACAGAGGTGACTCGCCAGAAGACTGGCTTAGGGAAAGCGGCTCCTCCACCACCTCCTCAAACGGGTTTAGCCCCAAGTCCAACCTTATCAAAGACGAAGAAAAAAGCTCCTGCTGCTGGACATCCCACTCTCGCTGAGATTGTTCTCAAAGCCAATGAAAATGGTTTTTCTGATGTTCACTTGGGGGTTGGTGAGATTCCTCGCTTCCGTAACCGAGGGGAAATGGATTATTCACAATATCCAGAAACTGATTATGATACGTTCATGAGTTGGTTGCATGAGATTCTCACAGAAGAAGAAGTGGAGAAGTTTCACACGACTTTAGAGTTTGATGGCGCAACTCAGTATGAATTTGCTCGGGTCAGGATTAATGTCTTTGATTCCTTAAATGGCCCTGGGATGGTTTTGCGACTGATCCCATTAAAGATTTTGACCTTGGAGCAGTTAAAGTTACCTGCTGTGTTTAAGGATATTTGTCATTATCATAAAGGGATGGTTTTGGTGACGGGGCCGACGGGTTCAGGGAAGTCAACCACTTTAGCTGCAATGGTGGATTATATCAATAAGCAGCTTCCTAAGCATATTATCACCATTGAAGACCCGATCGAGTTTGTTCATAAAAGTAAGACGGCGATGATTCGTCAACGGGAAGTGGGAATGCACACTTTGCAGTTTGATAAGGCGCTCAAAGCCTCTTTACGGGAAGACCCTGACATCATTCTCATTGGGGAGATGCGAGACCAAGAAACGGTGAACACGGCGCTCAAAGCAGCCCAAACAGGTCACGTTGTTTTTGGAACATTGCACACCAATAGTGCGGTGAAAACCATTGAACGGATTTTAAGTCTGTATCCCCCAGAAGAGCAACCTGCGATGCGGGTGGCTTTGGCTGAGTCTTTGGTGGCAATTATTGCTCAAGGGTTATGTCGCACCACTGACGGGAAACGGGCGGCTTTCCATGATATTCTGATTAATACGGAAACGGTTAAAGAGTATGTCCGAGATGGGAAGTATGAGGAAATTACGGCTCTGATGCAAGAAGGAGAGTTTGATGGTATGATCACCATGAATAAATCTCTCTTTAATTTGTATCAGGAAGGAAAGATTACGGAAGAAACGGCTCTGGAGTGGGCGCCTTCTCCTAATGAAATGGCGCAAATGCTTCGAGGAAGAGTTTAAGCATTAAGAATGTCTGGCGATCAACTTTATAAAGGGATTGCTTTATTTACTCCTGGGGGAGATATCATTTATGGGAAAGATGTTGATAAAAGTAAGCATTGGCATCTTGATCTCTGTGAAGGGTTACAAGAATTACTCACCCTTGATGAGTCTCCCCACTTTCTCGTTCCTACTTATACCGCAACGGTTGATCAGTGGCTGAATGGGAAGAGCAATCAAAGGAAAGTCTCTTGTGAGGTTTACCCGTTAGTTCAACGCTATCGACCTTTGTTGAATGTCTTATTTGATCTTCCTGCTCGATCGCGCTGGGCTGTGTTACCGTGGCAAGAAGGTTACGGCGATCCCCGAATCATTGAAACTTATCGCGAACAATTCCCAGAATTATGGGAGAACCATGATTTATTGGTTAATTTAGCCTCTTTGCGTGAAACTTCTAAGCCGCCTACTCCATCTCTAGAGTCTCCCACTACTTATATCTTACGATTATTTGTTGCTGGCCTTTCTCAAGGGACAATGGAGGCGTTAACGACCTTACATCGTTTGCTAGAAAAAAAACTGAGTGAGTCTTATACGTTGAAAGTGGTGGATATTGTCAAACATCCAGAACAAGCGGAGTTAAATCAAGTGTCTGCGACACCGACCTTAGTGAGGGTTTATCCTGAACCTGTGCGACGGATTGTTGGGGAATGGGATAACCTCGATCGCATTTTACAGTTAATTACAGCAGCTTAATTGACAATTAACATTTGTTTGAATTCATCTTGATTAAGTTGAGGAATATTGAGTTCTTGGGCTTTTTTTTGTTTCGATCCGCCTTTATCTCCTACAATCACATAGTCGGTTTTTGCACTGACAGAAGTGGTTACTTTTCCCCCTGCTTGTTCGATAAGTTTTTTCGCTTCCTCGCGAGTAAAGCTGCTTAATTTTCCTGTGAGAACAAATTTTTTCCCAGCAAAAGGTTTCGGAGATGTTTCTTGAGGAGAGGGTTCTGTAGAAAAATTCAGTCCAATGGTTTGCAGTTGTTGAACAAGGGTTTGGTTGGCTTCAATTCTAAACCATTGATAGACCGATCGAGCAATTTCTTCGCCGATTCCTTCGATCGCTTTTAAGTCTTCTAGATCAGCATTGACTAAACCTTCTACAGTGGGCAATGCTTCGGTTAGGGTTTCTGCGTTGACTTTCCCGACATAGCGAATCCCTAAGCCATAGAGGACTCGCGACCAAGGCTGTTGCTTGGATTGCGCGATCGCCTTGACTAAGTTATTTGCTTGAGTCTTCCCCACTCGTTCCAATTTAGTTAACTCTTCAACTGTTAAGCGATACAAATCGGCAACCGATTGCACTAACTCATTTTTGACCAGACCTTCTACGATTTTCTCACCGAGTCCATTAATATCGAGTGCATCGCGAGAGACCCAATGGACAAGACTTCCTCGTAAAATAGCAGGACAGGAGACATTAACGCAACGGGTGACAGCTTCTCCTTCTGGGCGTACCAACTGCGATCGACATTCGGGGCATTCTGTGGGCATTTGAAAGGATTTTGCCGATTTTGGGCGTAAATTGGGCAAAACGCGGACAATTTCAGGGATAATGTCTCCAGCCTTCCGCACAACGACAGTATCGCCGATTTTGACATCTAATTCCTTGATAAAATCAGTGTTATGGAGGGTTGCTTTCTGGACGGTTGTTCCTGCCAGGGAGACGGGTTCAAGATGGGCGAGGGGAGTAACCGCGCCTGTGCGTCCCACATTAACAGTGATGTCCTTTAACTTCGTGGGGACTTCTTCGGCGGGAAACTTCAGCGCGATCGCCCAGCGCGGGAATTTTTGGGTAAATCCCAGCATTTCTTGCCAATGGTATGAATCAATCTTCACGACTACCCCATCGGTCTCATAGGGCAATTCTCCCCGCTTCTCTTGCCATTTTTGGAAGAAGTCTCCCACTTCTTTGAGGGATTGACAGATAGTGCGGTTAGGATTGACCTTAAACCCCATCTGTTCTAGAAGGTTTAAAGATTCTACTTGCGCTTGTGGATTGATATCTGTGTTTTCATCGACTACATAGAGAGTATAAGCAAAGAAATCTAACTGACGTTTTGCCACGACTTTGGGGTCAAGCTGACGTAATGTTCCAGAAACCGCATTGCGGGGGTTTGCCAACGGAGATTCTCCCTTTTCCTGTCGTGCTTGATTGATTTTTTCAAAGGTTTGGCGAGGGAGAAATGCTTCTCCTCTAACTTCCACTCGCGCTGGGGGATGCTCTAACTTTAAGCGTAAGGGAATGGTGCGAATGGTGCGGACATTTTGGGTAATGTCTTCACCACTTTGCCCATCTCCCCGTGTCGCTCCTCGTACCAGAATCCCATTTTCATAGGTTAACGCGAGGGCATTGCCATCAATTTTCAATTCACAGACATATTGAACACTGTCTTGGTTAGAAATTTGAGTTTGAGAACGTGCGGCCCACTGGGCGAATTCACCCATATCAAAGGCATTTTCTAAACTGTAGAGGGGGATATTGTGTTTAACTGAGGTAAACCCTTCTGCGACTCCACCTCCCACGCGCTGGGTTGGACTATCGGGGGTGATTAACTCGGGATATTTTTCTTCTAAAGATTGTAACTCTCGATATAGGCGATCGTACACCTCATCTTCCATGATTGGATCGTCTTGCAAATAGTAGGCATAATTAGCCCGTTGTAATTGTCGGCGGAGTTGTTCAATCCATTCTTCAATTTTCACGGTTAATTGCTCTTTATTCTTCGTTCTTGATTATTGATTAATATATCATAAGGATTAATTTTTAAAATGTCTTTAAATAGCGAAACTGTTAAAGAAAAAGCGAAAGCGATCGGGTTTCATTTAGTGGGGATTGCATCAGCACACAATAATGAACAAATAACTGCCCAAACTCGCCTCCAAAACTGGTTAGCATCGGGCTACCATGCGGACATGGCATGGATGAAGAATCCCAAGCGCTTTGATTTAGAAAAATGTCTGCCCGGGGTGCAATCAGTCATTGCGGTTGCGCTGAATTATTACACTCCTCATCCCCAACCCGATGACCCTAAACAAGGAAAAGTCTCTCGCTACGCATGGGGAAGAGATTATCATAAAGTGATGCACAAAAAGCTCAAAGCCTTGTCTCAATGGCTAGAAAGTGAGGGAGAGGGAATCGAAGCAAGATATTATTGCGATACAGGTCCTGTGCAAGATAAGTTTTGGGCGCAACAAGCGGGGTTGGGTTGGATTGCAAAAAATAGTAACGTGATTACTCGTCAATACGGGAGTTGGGTGTTTTTGGGGGAAGTGTTAACGAATGCTGTTTTAACCCCAGATACGCCCCACACTGAACATTGTGGCACTTGTACCCGTTGTTTAGAGGCTTGTCCAACAGATGCCTTTCCCCAAGCGTTTGTGGTTGATGCTAATCGTTGCATTGCTTATCAGACGATCGAGAATCGTGATGAAACCTTACCTGATCACATTGATCTCAAGGGTTGGGTAGCAGGCTGTGATATTTGTCAAGAAGTGTGTCCTTGGAATCAAAGATTCTCTAAGGAAACTAACTGTGAAGATTTGCAACCACGTTCAGATATGATCAGCCCGAATTTAATAGAATTAACCTATTTAGAAGCAGAATCCTGGGATCAGAAAACGCGGGGATCAGCACTACGAAGGATTAAACCAGAGATGTGGCGACGGAATGCCCGTGCTAATCTAGAAAAACATGGGTCTGAAATGCCCTCTGATACAATGCAAAAAAATGAATACTCGACTGATTATTTTTGACTTTGATGGGACAATCGCGGATACACAGGACACATTAATTGCGATCGCCAACCGTCTTGCGCCAGAATTTGGGTTTTCTCCTTTTGGAGCAGAAGAAATCGCTCATTATAAACATCTCACCACCCGAGAAATTATTAAAGAATCCCGTGTTCGCTGGTGGCAAATTCCTTTTTTTATTAAACGGGTTAAGCAAGAATTAAAAGAAGAAATGAAGGCTGTGCAGCCGATTCTGGGGATAGAATTAGCTTTAGAAGAACTCAGGAATAATCATTTTCAACTGGGAATTATTACGTCTAACTCTGAAGAAAATGCGAGTCAATTTTTAAGACAACATGGCTTGTTGCATTACTTTAATTTTGTGCAAAGCAGTTTTCACTTATTTGGGAAACATAAAGTGATTCAACGGTTGCTGAATGAGAAAAAAATTTCTCCTGAAACGGTGACTTATGTGGGGGATGAGACCCGCGATATTGAAGCCGCTCATAAAAGTGGGGTGAAGATTGTAGCGGTCAGTTGGGGGTTTAATGCAGAAGATGCTTTAATGAAAATGCAACCTGATGCGTTGATTGCTCATCCAAGTGAGCTTCCTGTTGCGCTCGATCGAGCAAGCATTTCTAACTTTAAAGTTTATCGCACATAAAAGACAGGAAAATTACTGGGTATCACCCTTTTTAAATCTTCCTGAAAAGCCGATAAATTGAGTTTTCCAAAAGTTAAGTGCTACGGTCTGGGACATAACACTAAGCTACAATAAGGCAAAAGAAAATTATTCCATAAGAGAGGAGAACACGCTTGTTAGACGAAAAAGCAAAAAAAATAATCCTTCGCAAAATCCCTCACGGACTCTATATTTGTGGCGTGAAAGACGGTGATGAAATGAATGGTTTTACCGCCAGTTGGGTGATGCAAACCTCTTTCAAACCCCCTTTAATTATCAATTGTGTGCGCCAAGATTCTGGGTCTCATGCCATGATTAAAAATAGTGGCGTGTTTGCGCTCAGTTTCCTTGACAGCGAACAAAAAGACGTAGCAGCGCAATTTTTTAAGCCACAGCGACGAGTGGGAAATAAACTGGCTGATGTTGAGTTTTATACTGGGGAAGAAACGGGTTGTCCGATTATCAAAGATACTCTTGGTTATGTGGAATGTCAGGTGGTGGAAGCGGTGGAAAAAGGAGACCATACCATCTTTGTGGGAGAAGTGATTGGTGCTGGTGTTCATCGGGAAGGGGATGCGCTTTTATTAGAAGCAACAGGTTGGCAATATGGCGGGTAGAGTAGTAGAGTTCTGTTGATCTTTTGTGAAGAGATGCTAAAAAGGTCTTTAATAAAATTGATACTTCTATTACGAAATCTGACTCCAAAAATTAAGCGCATAATGAGACAAAAAAATCCCCCAAAACTGGGGGATGGGGAGGGCAAAGCCCAAACTAAACTTTCTCAGTAACGTTAACTAAGTATTAAGCAGTAACCGCCTTTTTCGCATTGGCTGCTAATTCTCCGCTTGCATATTTAGCAGCGTAAACATCTAAACTTTCTTGTTTGATTTTGGTGGCATTTCCGGCAGTACCGAACGCATTATAACGCTCTGCACAAACCTGTTTCATGTATTTGATGGAAGGCTTGAGGAAGTGACGGGGATCGAAGTTAGAGGGGTCTTTGGCTGCTGCTTCACGGATCGCTGCGGTGATTGCGAGACGGTTGTCGGTGTCAATATTGACTTTACGAACACCACTCTTGATTCCTTTTTGAATTTCTTCGATGGGAACACCGTAGGTTTCAGGAATTTGTCCGCCATATTGGTTGATCATGTCTAACCATTCTTGGGGAACGGAAGAAGACCCGTGCATCACTAAGTGAGTGTTAGGAAGACGACGGTTAATTTCTTCGATACGGCTGATCGCAAGAATTTCGCCAGTAGGTTTGCGAGTGAATTTGTACGCACCGTGGCTAGTTCCGATCGCAACCGCTAAGGCATCCACTTGGGTTTGTTCTACGAATTCTACGGCTTCGTCAGGGTCAGTTAAGAGTTGTTCTTTGCTTAAAACGCCTTCTGCACCGTGACCGTCTTCTTTGTCGCCTTTTCCAGTTTCAAGAGAACCTAAGCAACCTAATTCTCCTTCAACGCTAACTCCAATTGAGTGAGCAACTTTCACAACTTCTGCAGTGACGTTAACGTTGTATTCAAAGCTCGCAGGAGTTTTTGCGTCTGCTTCTAAAGAGCCATCCATCATGACGCTGGTGAAGCCGTTACGAATTGCAGAGTAGCAGGTCGCTGGGCTGTTACCGTGGTCTTGGTGCATAGCGATGGGAATGTGAGGATAGGTCTCGACTGCTGCCATAATTAAGTGGCGCAGGAAGTTTTCGCCAGCATATTTCCGCGCACCGCGAGAAGCCTGTAAAATCACAGGGCTATTGGTTTCATCAGCAGCCTGCATGATAGATTGAATCTGTTCCATGTTGTTGACGTTATACGCTGGGATGCCGTAGCCGTTTTCTGCTGCGTGATCCAGTAATAACCGCATGGGGACGATTGCCATAGTTTTCCTCCTATATCTTGAGTTTTATAGTTTAGTCGAAATCAGTCAAAAAACTTTTCTCTTGCTGACCAATCTTAAGATAAATTTCAGTTCTTGACGAATTGCTTATTATTCTACCTCTACTTTGGGACAGAAGCAAAACTATTTCTTAAGAATTAAATGATAGAGATGTGCATTAAGAAAGGGAAATCGGAGAAATTTTAGCAAGAGTATTTCTGAAGACAGAGACTCTTTTACAACTAAAGAAATAAACATGGAAACCAATAAGGAGCAAGCTCTCTAACCTTCTTCAGAGTTTCTTAATTTTGGCTGATTTCCCTTTGACAAGTCCCGTTAATAAATGAGAAAGTGTAGCATGGAGAAGAAAAAAAAATTCACTACCTCTTTGGGAGGAGTTTATATGAATCAATACGCACAAGAACTCAGAAATACCGCCCAAGCGATGGTTGCGCCAAATCAGGGTGTGCTAGCGATGGATGAAAGTAATGGCACTTGCAACAAACGGTTTGGGAAAGAAGGAATCGAACAAACCGAAGAAAAGCGCCGTCAGTATCGCGAGTTAATCCTCACCACTCCTGAGTTAGGAAAGTATATCAGTGGCGCGATCCTCTACGATGAAACCATCCGCCAGAAAAAAGAAAATGGCACTCCCTTTACTCAGGTGATGAAAGATGGGGACATCATCATCGGCATTAAAGTGGATAAGGGCGCGAAAGACTTAGCTGGTCATCCTGGAGAGAAAGTCACCGAAGGATTAGACGGGCTGCGCGATCGCATTGCAGAATATTATCAGATGGGCGCTCGTTTTGCGAAATGGCGGGCCGTGATTACCATTGGCGATGGGATTCCCTCTCAGGCTTGTATTGAAGCCAATGCTCACGCTTTAGCCCGTTATGCTGCATTATGCCAAGAAGGTGGTTTAGTCCCGATTGTAGAGCCAGAAGTCCTCATTGATGGCGACCATACGATTGAGCGCTGCTACGAAGTCACCGATCAAACCCTCCGTACTGTATTCGATGAGTTACGCACTCAAGGGGTTGAGTTCGATCAAATGATTCTCAAGCCTAGCATGGTGATTTCTGGAAAAGAATGTCCTCAGCAAGCAACCTCTGAGCAAGTTGCGGAACAAACTATTAAGTGTCTCCGTAACAATGTTCCCGCTTCTGTCCCTGGGATCGCGTTTTTATCTGGCGGACAAACTCCTGAACGAGCAGCGCAACATCTACACTTAATGAACTCTGAACCGCTTAAGTCTCTCTGTCCTTGGCGCGTCACCTTCTCCTACGCTCGTGCGATCCAACAACCCGCACTAGAACACTGGAAAGGACAAACCAGCAACGTTACCCAAGCGCAAAAACTCTTACATCACCGCGCTCAATGCAACAGTGCTGCTAGCATGGGGAACTATTCTCCTGAGATGGAAAAACAGCCAGCAATGGTTTAATTGATCTGCTCTAACTCCCTTTAATCAGGCTTATTTTTGCTCCTCTCCCGTTAGGCCCTGACGGGTTAACGGGAGTTTATGGTTCACATCAAAGATGAGCGAACAATCAACAAGATGTCATGAATTGTAGTAAAAGGCGATTTCTTTTTCTGTCAGAGGGGGAAAGTTAGCATCAAGGAGCATCTGATTAAGCTCGTCTTGAGGGATGTGTTTTGCCCCAATGCGGACAATGCGCGATCGCATGGTGTTTTGAACGCCACTGCGTTGACGGTTGGCTTCTAGAGCCATGACTCTGGTGTAGAGGTCGATTTTAGCTGGGGGAATGGGACTGCCATCGAGATCAATTCCTTGCTCGATCGCGCGATCGACGGCCTCAGCACCCGTTTGTTCTTGAGACATAGCTAATAATGAATAATTAACAATTGGCGTAATTGTTGACTCAACATAATTAATTGTACATTGTTAAGTGTACCTTTGATGACATTTAACTGATGCCAGAAAAACCGACCATTGCCATTTCTCATCTCGGTTGTGAGAAAAACCGCATTGACTCTGAACATATGTTAGGGTTGCTTGCTCAAGCAGGCTATCACATTGACAATAATGAGGAGACCGCCGATTATGTCATTGTCAACACCTGTAGCTTTATCGAAGCAGCGCGAGAAGAGTCAGTGCGGACGTTAATTGAACTCGCCGAAGCAGATCAGAAAATTCTGATTACAGGCTGTTTGGCTCAACACTTTCAAGCAGAATTATTAGAAGAAATTCCTGAAGCGGTTGCAGTGGTGGGAACGGGGGATTATAATAAAATTGTTGATGTGATTGAGAGAGTGGAAGCAGGCGATCGCGTCCAAGAAGTTAGTTCAGAACCCACCTACATTGCTGATGAAACCGTCCCTCGCTATCGCACCACCAGCGAAGCGGTCGCTTATTTGCGAGTTGCTGAAGGGTGCGATTATGCTTGTGCTTTCTGTATTATTCCTCATTTACGCGGGAAGCAGCGATCGCGCTCTATTGAATCCATTGTCAAGGAAGCTCACACTTTAGCAGCCCAAGGAGTAAAAGAGATTATTCTCATCTCCCAAATTACCACCAACTACGGCGTTGATCTCTATGGTGAACCAAAACTCGCGGAGTTACTCTCCGCTTTAGGAGAGGTGGATATTCCTTGGATTAGAATGCACTATGCTTATCCCACTGGATTAACTCCCAAAGTCATTAAAGCCATCCAAGACACTCCTAATGTCATCCCCTATCTCGATTTACCCCTCCAGCACTCCCATCCTGAGATTTTACGGGCGATGAATCGTCCTTGGCAGGGACGGGTTAATGATAGTATTATCTCCAGAATTAAAGCAGAATTGCCCGATGCTGTCCTACGCACTACCTTTATTGTTGGCTTTCCCGGGGAAACCGAAGAGCATTTTCAACATTTGTGCGAGTTTATCCAACGTCATGAGTTTGACTTGATGGGAGCATTTACCTTCTCTCCAGAAGAGGGAACGGCTGCTTATAGTTTACCAGACCAACTGCCACAGGCGGTCAGAGAAGAACGGCGCGATCGCTTAATGGCTCGACAACAGCCCATTGCAGCAGCGAAAAATCAAGCCTGTATCGGTGAAACAGTGGAAGTTTTAGTAGAACAAGGAAAACCCAACACAGGGGAGTTTATCGGGCGCTCAGCGCGGTTTGCTCCCGAAGTAGATGGGTTAGTGTATCTTCAAGGAAAAGCTGCCCTTGGTAGCATGGTGAAAGCAACCATCACTCATGCTGATGTTTATGACCTGTATGGGACAATTAATAATTGATCATTCGTTATTGGTCACGGGTCACTGTTTACTGCTATAAGCCATGCCATTGGCTTCGGCGTAACGTTCCATAAAGCGCATGAATCGATCCCAATGATCATCTTGCTCGATCGCAAAAGAACATTCAACACGCTGTAAATCATCTCCTTCAGGCCCGCCATAAATGAAGCGTAAAGAATCAGGTTCAATTGAAATTTTGCCTTCAGAATCAGTTAAATTGAGGGCTTTAGAAAACTGTTGACGAAAGCTATTAAATCGTTCGAGAGCTTTCAATTTTTCAAAAATCATCAGAACAATTCGTAACCCTGTAGATTTTTCTTTGCGTAAGCGCACATCACTGATTTCTTCAGGGATACCTTCAAAAAATTCGATCGTTGGGATAGATTCAGACATAATACAATGGAGAAGTGTAAATTTGAAAAGTGCAGAAAAAATGAGAATCAAAGAAGGTTGGGTATGATCGTTATGTCCCCAACCTGTTTAAAGCAACTGTGAGTTTTTTTAAGAGGATAATTTACTCAGCACGGCCTTGAATTTTAATTAGTAAAAAGCCCCAAGCTAAACCCACTAAAATCAAAGTGAATGATAAAACAGCAGCATTAAAAATCAAAGTGTTAGCAGTCATAAGTCCCCTTAGTTCATTAAATTGAGAATCTGATTGAGCAGTAACCCGTGATTAATTCCAGCGATTCAAGGATGTTAATCTAAGCCGATGGTTTTAACCTGAATTTACACTGCTACGGTTTTACATCTTAACAGAGAACGTCCTAAACCGAAGCTAAGCGTGAGGACAGGGTTTTAAACCCGTGATTTTTTGATAATATAGTTTTGTAGATTCTAAAAAATACTTGCTTATGCCACCCCGTTGGCCCCGTCAACCCACCCGTGAAGACCCAGCTTATCGCAAACTCGAAGATCGCATGAATTTTGCGGTTCATGTAGCCGTGTTTATCTTGATTAACTCAGGGACATGGTTCTTTAAGGAACTTAACAATGCTAACTGGCAATGGGCAACTTGGCTAACACTAGGCTGGCTAAGTGTGCTAGTGTTACATCTAATTTACATTAGCGCGATCGCTGACTATTCCACCAACTCGAAAAAAACTGATGGCTAACTCCAACACCACTCAAGAAATCGAAGCACTCGCTGCGGAAATTGGCGATAAAATTTACATTGACGTGGCAAAATGGCATCTTTATCTTTCGGATGCCCATCTCCACACCACTGTTGCTGAGCAAGTCTATCCACTTCTCGAAAACAAAAGCCTCAGCGAAGAACAAGTGAAAAACATTCTACAACGCATTTCTGTTCCCATCGGAGAAGGACGTAGCGAACTACCTTTATTTAGTTTACTGCCTCGTCAAGCTCTGACAGACTTAATGGAGCTTTTAGAAAAGTCTCAAAAGCAATTTTGACGAAGCTAGTTTCCAAAAACCCTAACGTTGAAGGTTTTTCCGTTTGGCTTGGTCTCTGCTGCTGCGAGGGTCGGGTCGCCGTGGCGACTCCTCCTGTGCTTGGACAGGTTTTTCTTTCTTCTCTGTTTGCATTCTCGCTTTTGCTTTAGAAGCGCTTTTGCGGAGGGCTTGTAAGCGGCTTTCGTAGGTTTTGCGGTTGCGTCGGTTGGGAGTTTGTTCGATGAGGGTTTTTAAGGCACTCCCCAGACTTTTATAGGCATTAGGGACAGTATAACCAAAACGGGTCGCCAGCGCGATCGCTTTTTCATCTGCATCAATCAGAGCTTGCAGGGTCTTCTCGCCATTATTTTTTTGCCAGAGGCGATACCCAGAAACGCTACACAATCCTAGGGCTAAAATTAACAGCAGTCCATCTTGTACCCAAAGTTCACCAACAGCACCGCCTAAACCTATGGCGAGCGCTGCCATTTCCCAGCCTTCTTTGGCAATGGTATCGCTTTGAATACGAGCCACTTCATGCCAAAACATGAGGTTACGCTGGTCTAAGGAAAGATTCTCCCACTTGGCGAGGTCAATTTGAATTTCCACCTCATCCCGACCAATTTCTTCACTACGGATAATTGGGGGATTGACTTCTGTTGTTGCCTCGACAATTACCCAGCTTTGCAACTCTGGCGGAAGCAGGGTTTTCAAGCGTCGCAGTTCATTCATTTCGGCTCTAGCAGAAGCAGTGGCAAACGATGTCATTTTAACCTCCTAAAGACAAACCGAGCATTTTTCTCGGCTTTCAAAAAAAATATCTAGATAATTCCAAGAGAACAATTGTCTCTCATTCCCTAATATACAATAGGGCGCGCCAATTACGCACCCTATTTGAACCATTAATGATGATTTGGGATTAACCCATGCGGTTGCTAATTTTTTCTAGTAATCCTTCGGGAAGCAAGACACGGTTAACAGCATGAATCACACCATTGCTTGCTTGGACATCAGGTTGGATGACGCTAGCATTATTAACAATGACGCTAGGGCCAGATACGGCAACGGAAATGCCACCGTTAAGGGAATCTACTGTTCCCGTTTGCAATTGATTAGAGGTGACTGCTCCTGGTACGACATGATAAGTTAATACGTCAACGAGTAAGTCTCTATTTTCAGGCTTTAATAGAAACTGTACGACTTCATCGGGAAGCATGGCAAAGGCTTGATTGGTTGGGGCAAAAACGGTGAAAGGGCCGTCCTGTTGCAAGGTTTCCACTAAACCTGCTGCCTGAACTGCTTTCACAAGGGTGCTGAAGTTTTCGTTACTGCTGGCAATGCCGACAATGTTTTGTGATCCTTGTGCCTGTTGGAACGGATGATTTGAGCTAGTTTGTCTAGGTTCTGGGGCTGCGATCGCGCTAGGGTTTCCACTTAGAGCAAAAAAAAGGCTGACCGATAGCAGTTTTCCGAGGAAGAGTGTCCCTTTCTTGAGCATAATTGTAAACTTTTGTAAATAGCTTTTGATTTTAGCTTAACGATTCTATCTAAAAATTAACTATGTCCAAGGGATCATTTATCATTTTCCTGATGAGTGATGGGAAATTGGTCTGATGTTTCAGACTGTTTATGATTAGCTTGATTTTTGCGATCGCGCCAATGGGAAATAGTAATAACTGTTAAAGTAACAAAGGTAATAGGCAGAACAAACCACAGCATCACGGCGTTAAAGATGGGTAAACTTTCCTGTTCTGTGGATTTTAGAAAGAGAAATAAGGTATAGATAACATAATAAAGCCAGAAGAAAATTCCTTCCCATCTGGAAATCAGATTATCAGTAAAGAAAATGGGAAGACAGGCGATCGCCACAGCAATCATTATGGGAATATCTAAGTTAATAGCTGAGCCAGAAATTTCTACCCCTGTGGGAGTGAGAATTCCTGCTGTTCCTAACACCACTAAAATATTAAAAATATTGCTTCCCACAACATTACCAACTGCGATATCCGTTTCTCCTTTGAGACTGGCGGTAATGGAAGTGGCTAACTCTGGTAAAGACGTTCCCAAAGCAACAACCGTTAAACCAATCACTAACTCGCTGACTCCTAACGCTGCTGCGATCGTAGTTGCGCCAGAAACTAGCCAGTCTGAACCGACAACCACCATCACAAAACCGATACTAAATATTCCTAAATTCGTTAACCATTCCTTCACGGATTTTTCTTTAGGAATAACATCAAACTCTTCCGTTAATTCTTCAACGGAGGAATTGTTTTTTTTGCTTTGAACTAAGAGGTAAGTGGTGTAAAAAATTCCTCCTGATAGTAATAAGATTCCGTCTAGTTTACCAATTTCGCGATCTAAACTAAAAAAGAGGAATAAAAAAGAAATACCAATCATAATTGGGACATCCATTCGCACCAATTTCTTGGAAACCGCAAGGGGAGTAATAGTTGCTGCAATCCCTAAAATCAGAAGAATATTTGTAATATTACTCCCAATAATATTCCCGACAGAAATCGCTGCTTGTTCCGTAAAATTTGCTTTAATACTAACAGCTAATTCAGGAGAACTTGTTCCAAAAGAAACAACGGTGAGACCAACAACTAAGGGGGAAATCCCGACTAAGGTCGCCAGTTTTGCCGCACCTTCCACTAAATAATCCGCTCCTTTCACTAACAGACCTAAACCAATAATAAACTTGATGAAAGTAACAATTGCCATATCCAAGATATAAGTAACTAATCCTGATTGTAACGTTACTGAAGGGAATGAATGGCGACTAATAAGCCTTTGGCTTTGTTGAGGGTTTCTTCGTATTCTTTTTCGGGGATAGAATCTGCAACCACGCCAGCGCCAGCTTGCACAGAAACTATATGCCTTTTATCACTCTCAGGACGGACAATCATCGTCCGAATCGCGATCGCGCTGTTGAGTTGTCCTTCAAAATCATAGTAGCCATAGACTCCTGAATAGGGTCCTCGGCGATGGGGTTCTAATTCCGCGATGATCTCCATCGCCCGAATTTTCGGCGCACCGCTAACGGTTCCTGCGGGAAAGGTTGCTTGGAGGACATCCCAAGCGTTTTTTTCCTCAGCCACTTCGCCAATGACATTACTAACGATGTGCATCACATGGGAATAGCGCTCGATCGTCATTAACTGATCCACCGTCACGCTTCCTTTTTTACAGACTCGTCCTAAGTCATTGCGCCCTAAATCAACTAACATAATATGTTCAGCGAGTTCTTTGCTATCTTGGAGTAAGTCTTCAGCGAGCGCCGCATCTTCACTGGGGGTGTTTCCCCGTTGGCGCGTTCCCGCGATCGGGCGTAATGTGGCTTGTTGCTTCCCTTCCGGGGTTGCTTCCACCTTCACCATCACTTCTGGAGAAGACCCGATTAACTGCCAGTCGCCAAACTGATAATATGCCATATAGGGAGAAGGATTGACGATTCGCAGGGAACGATAGAGGTTAAAGGGATGTCCTGTGTAGGTGGTATTCAGACGCTGAGAGAGGACAACTTGAAAGATATCGCCTTCGTGGATGTAGTGTTTGGCTTTCTCCACACTGCGACAGAAATCGTCTTTCGGGGTGGTGCTTTGATAGCTGGTTTGATCTGTAATTGGGGAAGCGTGGAGAGAAACCGTTGTTGCGATCTCGGGAAGGGGAGACTGTAGTTTTGCGACGAGAGTTTCCACCTTATCCCGTGCTTTTTGGTAAGCCGTTTCTAGATTGGTTTCCTCTCTGAGATCAGCATACGCGATCGCCCAGATTTTCCGTTTCACCTGATCGAAGATTAATAGCTGATCTACTTGCATCCAGACCCCATCTGGGAGATCATGATCCTCACGGGGATGAATAGGAACACGGGGTTCAATCCAATTAATCAGTTCATATCCCCACATTCCAAATAATCCCCCGATCGCAGGGGGAAGATTCTCTAATTTGACAGGTTTTATGGAAGCTAAACAGTCTTTTAAGACCTTGAAAGGGTTTCCAGTGTAGATAGTTTCCTTTCCCGCGCGATCGCGCTTGATTGTGGTTTCTACGCGATTTTCCAGCACCCACATCGGGTCGCATCCCAAAAAGCTGTAGCGTCCCACATTTTCCCCTCCTTCCACCGATTCTAAAAGGAAACTGTAAGGCTGTCCCGCACAAACCTTAAACCAAGCAGACACAGGGGTTTCTAAATCCGCTGTCCATTCTTGGGTCACAGGGATAAAATTTCCTTGGGTAGCTAATTGGGAAAATTGGGAAAATTCAAGCATTTATTTGTTATGGGTTATTCGTTGTATTATCTACTAATTATTAACATCGCATCGCCGAAAGAATAAAACCGATACTGATGCGCGATCGCGCTTTCATACAACGATAATAACCGTTCCCGCCCAATAAACGCACTGACCAGCATTAACAAACTCGATCGAGGGAGATGAAAATTGGTAATCAATCCATCTACCACTTGCAATTGATAACTGGGATAGATAAATAAATCCGTTTTCCCGCAATAGTCCTGTAAACTTCCCCGTGCTGCGACTGCTCCTTCTAATGCTCTCACAACAGTTGTCCCCACTGCAATCACTCTTCCCCCCTGCGCTTTTGTTTCCTGAATTTTCTGAACTGTTTCTAAAGGAACATTAATCCATTCTTCGTGCATTTTATGATCTGTGATTGTTTCCACTTCCACGGGACGAAATGTTCCCACTCCCACATGAAGGGTCACTTGCGCTTGAGATATCCCTTTTTCTGCTAATTTTTCCAGTAATCCTTCCGTAAAATGCAATCCTGCTGTCGGTGCGGCGATCGCCCCTGATTCTCTAGCATACACGGTTTGATACTGCTCTGCTTGTGCTTCTCGCTTCGTTACATAGGGAGGAAAGGGAATCTCTCCATAACGGTCTAAAATTGCAATCAGAGAGGTTTCTCCGAGATCAAAGTCTAATAAGCGCCCTCCTGTTGCGTCGTCTTTCTCGATGACCGTTGCTTCTAAAACGGGATATTGATCTGCTTGATGGGGATAAAACTGAATTTTCGCCCCCACTTGTAACCGTTTCCCCGGGTTAACCAATGCTAACCAACGATTATGGCTTTTTTCTTCTAGAAGGAGAATCTCGATCGCTGCACCTGTGGTCTTATAACCATAAATCCGTGCAGGTATCACCTTTGTATTGTTCAGAACCAATAAATCCCCCCCTTGTAGCCATTGGGGGAGGTCATAAAAATGTTGATGGTGATGGGTTGTGGGAGAATCAACCACCAGCAGGCGAGAATGATCTCTAGGGGTAACAGGAGTTTGGGCGATATAGCTTTCGGGTAACTGATAGTCGTAACTACTTAGGGTTTGATCGAGAGAATTCATTAACAATTAGTAATTTCGTTATTGGTAACTGGTAATTGCTTACTGTCCAAGATACGCTTCCAATACTTCTGCATTCCCTTGGATTTCTTTCGGTGTTCCCTGAGCGAGGTTTGTTCCGTCGGCTAAGACCCAAATCTCCTGACACAGAGACATAATAACATCCATGTTGTGTTCAATAATCAGAAAGGTGATTCCTTCTTGATTCCAACGGAGGACATGATCGCTAATCTGGTTGATGAGAGTGGGGTTAACTCCTGCTGCGGGTTCATCGAGTAAGATTAGTTTGGGATGAGTCATCATGGCGCGGGCAAGTTCAAGGAGTTTCCGTTGTCCCCCAGATAGGGCGCCTGCGTAGTCATAAGCCTTTTCCGCCAAGCCCACTGATTCTAACAAAGTGAAAGCGCGATCGCGGTTCTGTTTTTGTTCCCGTTGTACCCGTTTCGGATTCAGCAATACTTTAAACAGGTTTTCTCCCGACTGTTTTTGCGCCCCTAACAGCATATTTTCCATTACCGAAAGGCGAGAGAGTACCCGCGCTACCTGAAACGTCCGAACCAGCCCTTGCTGGGCGATTTGATGGGAGCGCAGATGTTGGATGGGTTCACCATCAAAAATGACTTCTCCGCTATCAGGAGTGATAAAATTCGAGAGCAGATTAAACAGCGTGGTTTTTCCTGCACCATTGGGGCCGATTAATCCTGTGATACTCCCTGGCTTCACTGTGATTGAGACATTTTTCACGGCTTGAATGCCCCCAAAACTTTTATTTAAGTCTTTGGCGGACAAAAGCGCAACATCTGTGGATTCTTTAGCAGCGACTGTTGTTGGCTGGGATTGAGACTTATCGACCAAGGGTGAGTTCCTCCTTTTTGCCTAGAATACCTTGAGGACGAGTAACCATCAGTATCATAAGGATCAAACCGATCACAAGCAAGCGAAATGCGCCAATTCGTGTATCATCGATCCAACCTAATTCTGGCAAAACAAACCGAGTCAGGGAGTTATAAGCCCAGAATATCACGGCTCCGAGCAGAATGCCTGCATTGTTTCCCGCCCCGCCTAAGATGACAATTGTCCAAGCATAGAAGCTAATCAGGGGTTGAAAGTTGCTGGGATAGATGGCGGTTAATTGCCAAGCGTAGAATGCTCCAGAAATGCCTGCGATCGCGCCTCCTAGCATGAATGATTGTAGTTTATACCAAAATACATCTTTTCCCAAGGCTCTCGGCACTTGTTCATCTTCGCGAATCGCTTTTAAGACTCTTCCCCAAGGCGATCGACCTAACGTTTCTACGATGGTATAACACAGGGTTAAGGTAATTAAAATCAACAACATTAGCCCTGATTTATAGTCATAATCAAGAATCGAAATCACACTGTTGAGATAAAGCAATCCGCCGAAAATGACAGCAATTAGACCCCATAATCCTAAATCAAGGGGAAGACGGGTGATATTGCTTTTGAGTTTTCTGGCTTCATATTCCCGTTGGATTCCTGATCGGAGTTGCCAAACGGCAAAGACTGCGATCGCGCTTAAAATCAGGATCATCGTTCCTTTACTGAACCAACTGGGATTAAAATTTCCGAGGGGAAGGGGATAGCCTTGTAAACCGTAAGCGCCTCTGGTCAACCATTCTTCATTGAGCGCAATCAGACGGAGTAATTCTGACACACCAATGGTGACAATCGCCAGATAATCTTCTCGCAGACGGAGGGTAGATAATCCGACGGCTAACCCGACTACCACTGCTATTATTGCACCAGCGATCGCGGCAAAAAAGATAGGAACACCCTGTAAAGCCAGTAAAATTGTCGTGTAAGCGCCGACGGTCATAAAGGCGACATGACCAAAATTAATTAACCCAGTGTAGCCCCATTGCAAATTTAGACCGAGACCAAAAATGGCAAAAATGCCTGTGGAAATGGTGAGGAAAACCAAATAACCTACAATTCCCGTTGATAAAATGCCAGTATAAAGACCGTTGATAAACTCTACCATAACAACTTAAGTGAAATAGTTTTTTTTAGCTTATCATTCTCTTGTGACTCGTCATCTGTTATCAACCTTCAAAAATTACAACATGATAACCATGAAAGTAATCAGTTACTAATATCACTCATTGTTAATTGTTTTTCTGCTTCCTCTCGGCTTAATCCTTCCCACTGCATCAAGAGCGCTGTTTTGACCCGATTCCCGCTTTTTTCGAGCAAGAGAGAGGCTTCTTCCTGGGAAAGGGGGGTTAAGTCTTGGAGGATACGGAGGGCGCGATCGCGCAATTTTTGGTTAGTTACGGCCACATCCACCATGCGATTGCCATGGACTTTTCCCAGTTTAACCATGACTCCCGTAGAAAGGATGTTTAAAGCCATTTTAGTGGCTGTTCCCGCTTTGAGACGAGTCGAACCCGCTAACACTTCCGCCCCCACTAACAGGCGAATCTCGACATCAACGGTAACGGGAACTTCTTTTGAAGAGACACAAGCGAGAAAAATGGTTTTTGCTCCCCGATTTTTGGCTGCTTTGAGCGCTCCATGAACATAGGGAGTTGTTCCCCCTGCGGTGATCCCCACTACTACATCTTGGGCATTTAACTCTCGTTGCGCGATCGCGCTTTCCCCGTCTTCAGGACGGTCTTCTAGGGCTTCTGAACTCTGTACTAGGGCTTTTTCCCCCCCAGCAATAATCCCTTGTACCAACTCAGGGGGGGTGCAGAAGGTGGGGGGGCATTCGGCTGCATCTAACACCCCTAAACGTCCACTGGTTCCCGCACCCACATAAAACAGTCGTCCCCCGTTTTTGAGAGCTTTACTGGTCAGATCGATCGCCTGCGCTAAGTGATGACGAGCCTTATAAATCGCCGTGAGGGTGTGTGCATCTTCTCGATTAAAGAGTTCGACGATTTCGAGACTAGAAAGCTGATCAAGATTGATGCTATTGGGATTATTTTGTTCCGTTAAAAGATGACCGCGAGAGGAGACCATATTAGCAGTTATAGTAAGTTTTCTAAACGACGACGAACCTCATCTAAATTATCCACTGCAGAAGTTTGGGAAGAATTGGCTTTTTCGTCGGATAAATGCCAATCCGTTTTAGGGACAGTGCTGTCTGGAGGTGTAATTAATTCTCCTTGGGGAATGTGTCGTGCTTCATAACCAGCATTTTGACAGAATGCTTCAATTTCTGCGGCCTCAATTTCTTCCACAGTGGGTTCTGGAAAATCTTGAGCCTCTAACATTAAGGCAAAGCGGGTGGCATCGTCTTCAGACTCGAACATGAGGACAATATCGCGATCGCCCACTTTGAGAGAATGAATGCCTTGGTTTTCACTTCCCGTATTAAATAATAGTACATAGACACGCATAATGCGAATGATACCCCTTAATCTCTGTGTCAATTTTTTACATGATACCAGTTAGAAAGCCACGTGGTCTTTTACGGGTGGATGGGTTTGACAAAGGAATGACCAGTCAAGACTTTAATTTTCTCTGTCTTTGTGTCATCAGGTCAGATTTCCCAAATTAATACCATTTTGATAAATTGGCGCACCAACATCGACCACTTCAGCCCCCAAATTTTTTAGGGTTTGACTTTTCCAAAATCAAGTTATACTCAAAGCCTTGAAGTTATCTTAAGAGTGGGCTTCGACTACGCTCAGCCCACTGGAAAACGTAATCTTAATGGTATTTAGACTGATAAACTTGGAGTCACTTTTACCCCAAATTCATTTTCAAAGATCACTTTTTTATCTTCTAAACTCCACAATTCTAAAGCACAATCATCCTTCACATCTTTGGGAAATAATTCTAAAAAGATTTCTTGTTCTTCGGCATTATAATGACAGCAAACCTCTGTAATTGCGCCAATTTGTCTTCTGTCCAAAGCCACAGCCAAGCGTAAAATTGCACTGACTTCGCAAACCATTTTTTTGGTGGTTTTATCGGGGAGACTTTGAAAGCTGTAATGTTTCTTTTTGGGTTTACTTTTCCGATGATAACGGGCAATATTAGCAATGATTTCTAATTCATTTTCCGTAAAACCTAATAATTCAGCGTGACGAATTAAATAGTAGGAATGTTTATGATGAGCAGAATGACTGACATATAAACCACAGTTATGTAAGATAGCTGCAACCCATAGCCATTCTCGTTCTAGCTTTCCCCAGTTGTGTAAAATTCCTTGGGTTTGATCAAAAATATCGAGGCAAAATTTAGCGATGCGCTGACTGGATTCTAGATCAACTTGGTATTTATGAGCGATATTAATCACGCTGCGATCGCGCACAGAACGTTGATAACGAAGACGGTTTTCAATTAACCCTTCACCCAACATCCAGTTAACAATTAATCCTTCTCGCAGCGCTCGTTCACAAATAGTAATGTTCTCTAAATCAAGCAGTTTCATGGTTTCTAATAAAATCATCGCTCCAGGAACAATAATCTCGGCGCGTCGTCCCGACATTCCAGGCAAATCAGACCGTTTTTTCAGGTCTAAACTGGCTAAGAGTTTAACCACATCTTCTAAATCTTTACGACTGAAATAATATCCCTGTAAAGAATTGGGATTCAAATTTAAAGTTTCCTTGGCGTGAATAGTAGCCAAACATTCGATCGTCCCCGAAGTTCCAATCATTGTCACCAGTTCTTCTGGGGCTAATTTTGCTTTTAATTCTTCCACAGGACGTTCCATTCGTCCTCGAATATAAGCCTGTAGAAATTTCAATTCTTTATGACTAATTGGATCAGTGGTAATCAATTCACAAGCGAGACGCACAGCGCCGACTTTCGTACTACTTAAATAACGGGGTTCATGACCATTTCCTAAAATTAATTCCGTTGAACCACCGCCAATATCAATAATAATATGAGGCTGTTCGTGAAGTTCCATTGCAGAGAGAACGCCTAAATAAATGCGTCGCGCTTCTTCTAACCCTGAAATGAGATTAATGGTTAAGCCTAATTGTTCTTTGACATTTTTAATAAAAGCACGACCGTTGGGAGCTTCTCGCACGGCGCTGGTGGCAACAGCAACAATTTCTTCGACATTAAAACTGCGGGCTAATTCCTGACCCCTTTCTAAAGCAGACATCGCTCTTTCCATTGCATCTAAACTGAGATAGCCTGTTTTTGGATCGCGATCGCCTAATCTGACTGTATCTTTTTCACGGGCAATAATATTAAAAGCGGGGAGAGAGGTTTCAATTTTGACAATGACAATATGAATCGAGTTTGTCCCAATGTCCATCGCTGCGATCATTCGTTCTTTTGTCGGTTGATGATTTTGGGAACTGAGACTATCTGTGTGTATCGGATCAATTGTTTTAACCATGTATGTGAGCTTGTGTTCTGGTGTTCTCGTTATTGCGGACTGCTATAACCTAGAAGAAAGCAGTTTATTAAGCAAATTTTAATTGAGTGTATTGGATTATGGTGCAAGAATACCAACAACAATCAACTTGGCAAGCCATTATCAGACTCTTACGTTGGGATAAACCCACAGGGCGACTGATCTTGATGATTCCTGCGTTATGGGCTGTCTTTCTAGCAGCAAAGGGAATGCCCCCTTTCCCTCTCGTCATTGTTATCATTTTAGGCAGTTTAACTACCTCTGCTGCGGGTTGTGTTGTGAATGATGTTTGGGATCGTAATCTCGATCCGCAGGTGGAACGCACCCGCACCCGTCCCTTGGCTTCCCGTGAACTCTCCGTGAAAGTGGGAATTGCTGTCGCGATCGCTGCTTTTATTTGTGCTGCGGGACTCGCTTTTTATCTTAATCGAGTCAGTTTTTTCTTGTGCATTCTGGCTGTCCCTGTGATTATTGCTTATCCTCTAGCCAAGCGGGTGTTTCCTGTTCCGCAGTTAGTCTTGTCCATTGCTTGGGGCTTTGCGGTGTTAATTAGTTGGACAGCAATTACTTGTGATGGTATAACAGAAGTTCCTGGGAATGTGACTGCTTGCATCGGCGAAGACACATGGTTATTGTGGGGTGGGACGGTGTTATGGACTTTAGGATTTGACACAGTTTATGCAATGGCCGATCAAGAGGACGATCGCAAAATTGGCATTCGTTCTAGTGCCTTATTTTTCGGCAAATACGCCCCTGAAGCAGTGGCTGTATTCTTCATCGGAACAGCCAGTTCCCTTGCTCTGTTGGCTCTAAAAACGGAGCTACAGTGGACATTTTGGTTAAGCTGGACAATTGCTGTTTTGGGTTGGGCGTGGCAATATTCTCGTCTAAAACAACCTGAGATTCCCGCTACCTTGTATGGCACAATTTTCCGTCAGAATGTGGGGTTAGGATTTATTTTACTTGCAGGAATGATTAGCGGTTCTCTGTAATTCAATCTTCAGTCAAAACTGTTATGTTTTCTGCTTCATCCTTGATGGGTGTTTCTTCAGAAGCATTCTCTTCCTCTAGCAAAGACAATCTCTCCTGATTAAAGGCTAAAACTTCCCCCTTAAACGCATTGGCGAACTCTTTGGCAACTCGTTCTAATGTTTTCTCATCAGTTGTGTCTGAAACAGTCACAGGAGGCTGTTTTTCCAGAGTCGTTTCTTCCCTAACTTTCTCAGTAGAAGGGGCTGGCTTTTCCTCTACCTTAGCAGGGGAATAACTTTCTCTTTTTTCTTCAATCTGGGGAGGAATCTCCTTTTTTTTTACAGAGGTTGGAGGAAGAGAAGAAGGAGATTTGACAGTGTAAGTGCTGCTGACTTGCAGTTTAACTTTAATGTCTCGATGAAGCGCTGCGCTTAGGGCTTTTTCTAGGTCATCCTGACGTTTTTGATTCTTTGCTAAAGCAAGGAGGTTTTGATTTTTCACCCCCACTTGTGCAGTGTTCCCTTCTACAGCTAATAGGCGACAATGTTCTCGAAATAGTGCTTGTGAGGGAACGGATAACCTCGTTAACACCTCTTTCCAGATTTCAGATTCATCTCCCCCTGCTTCCGATTCCGATGCGCTAGAAGACCCATGAGAATGGGTGATGTCGGGTTCAGTTTCTCTTACAGCAGTTACAGGAATTTCTAATTCTGTGGTTGGTTTTTCTGAGGTTGGCTGGGATGACTGTTTGACAGGTTCATGATTTGGCGGTGTCTGCGAAATCGAGATGGGTTTGGCAGGTTGGGGGGTTTCTGTTGGCTGATTTGTGGTTAATAATCCGAGCAGTGTCACTTCTAACCATAATCGAGGTTGGGTTGTTTGTTTGATTTGCACTTCACTTTTCTGGAGATGTTGCTGTCCTCTTAAAATTTCATTGATGTCCCATTCTTGAGCAATGGTACAGAGTTTTTCCCAAGTGGTAGCAGTTAGCGCTACTAACTCTGATTGTTGAGGGGCCGTTTTTGCAATCAGTAAATCGCGATAAAACCCTGCAAGGTTTTCTAGGACAATAGTCGCCTCTCGTCCACGATCCATCAAGTGACGACACCGAGAGAGGATTTTTTGACCATTTTGTTGTTTAATGGCTTCTAGGAGTGATAGTAAGTCTTGTTCAGGAATTGCTCCTACTAAGTCCCAAACGCGATCGATGCTGATTTTTCCTGATAATAAACTCAGTTGATCCAACAGACTTTGTGCGTCTCTTAATCCTCCTTGGGCAGTTTGGGCGATCGCGCTGAGGGCTTCATCTGTAATTTCAATCTCTTCTGCTTGGGCAATGTTTCCCAAATGAGATACTATTGCAGCCAGAGGGATGCGTTGAAAGTCAAACCGTTGACACCGAGAAATAATTGTCGGGAGGACTCGTTGCGGATCAGTGGTCGCCAGCACAAACACGACTCTAGAGGGCGGTTCTTCTAAGGTCTTCAGCAAAGCATTGAACGCAGCAGTGCTGAGCATATGACATTCATCAATAATATAAAGTTTATATCGGCATTGTACAGGCGCAAAGCTCGATCGCTCAATCAACTCGCGAATATTATCCACTCCTGTGTTACTCGCTGCGTCAATTTCGATTACGTCGAGGGCTGAACTCTTGCTAATGGCGCGACACGCCTCACATTCCCCACAGGGAGTTGTGGTCGGTTCATGGCTGCGAAGACAGTTGAGAGATTTTGCTAAAATTCTTGCCGAGGAAGTCTTTCCTGTCCCTCGCGGTCCGCTAAACAGATAAGCATGGGCGATCCGTTGACGAGTAATTGCATTACGGAGAGTATCTGCGATCGCGTTTTGTCCCACAAGATCAGCAAAGGTTTTGGGGCGATACTTCTGATGGAGCGGTTCATAAGCCATGATTTTAGCACCGATCGAATCTTTGATTCGCTGCGCGGAGCAGACAAAAATTAGCAAGGCAATCTGCTGAGACTACCTTGCTAGATGTTCTACCCCTATTATGAACTTTCTTTTGCTGTTTTAGAGGTCGCCTCCGCGTACAGCCAGTAAAAAAATCACCACCGGCCCCGAAATCATTATCAACGCTACAAACGTTAATTGAAATATCACTTCATAATTGAGGTTTCCTAAAACACTGGTTAATGCTTCCATATTCTCTCCCGTTTTGACCAATGATCAATCATTTACATAGCGCAGATGACTCTGCTTGACTAAAATAGCTTTCCCCTTCCCATATAGAATCCTAACCGTGTGCTGAGGTTTTTTTGAGAAGTGCTTAACAAAAGTTAATAATTGCTCAGATTTTATGGGTGTTCCCCCAGACTTGGGGGCATAGTTCAGCAACTTGAACATTAAGATAGAATAGAGAGAATGATCTGCGATTACCTAGAGAACGAGGAAAATACTGTGACAGTTAGAGTGCGAATTGCACCCAGTCCAACGGGAAATCTACACATTGGAACCGCACGCACGGCGGTCTTTAACTGGCTATTTGCCCACCATGAGGGGGGAACATTTATCATTCGGATAGAAGATACAGACCAAGCGCGATCGCGCCCTGAATTTACTCAGAATATCAAAGATGGGCTTGCTTGGCTAGGACTTCACTGGGATGAAGACCCCTATTTCCAAAGTGAGCGCATCCATCTCTACAAGGAAGCTGTTCAAACCCTCCTCGACAAAGGTTATGCCTATCGTTGCTACACCACAGAAGAAGAATTAAATCAACTGCGGGAGTCTCAAAAAGCTCGTAATCTTGCCCCGCGTTACGATAACCGCCATCGCGGTCTGACCCCAGAACAGGAAAAAGCCTTTGAAACCGAAGGAAGAAAACCTGTGATTCGCTTCAAAATTGACGATCGCCGTGAAATCCTATGGAACGATCGCATTCGGGGGACGCTAACTTGGCAGGGAAGTGATCTCGGCGGAGACATGGTGATCGCACGGGCAAGCAGTCGAGAAGATTTGGGACAACCCCTGTATAACCTTGCAGTGGTTGTGGATGACATGGATATGAAGATCACCCACGTCATTCGCGGGGAAGACCATATCGCCAACACCGCTAAGCAAATTTTACTCTATGAAGCGCTTGGGGGGAGCATTCCAGAATTTGCCCACACCCCTTTGATTTTGAACGAGACGGGACAGAAACTCTCGAAACGAGACAATGTAACGGCTATTTCTGACTTCTATAAAATGGGCTTTGTTCCTGAAGCCATGGCAAATTATATGACCCTGCTCGGGTGGACACCTCCTGATTCCACACAAGAATTGTTTACCCTAGAAGAGGCCGCCAAAACCTTCAGTCTTGATCGCGTCAGCAAATCAGCAGCGAAGTTTGATTGGTCAAAACTGGACTGGATTAATAGCCAGTATATCCATAACATGGAACCGCAACGGTTATTAGAGAGGTTGATTCCGTTTTGGGAAGAAGCGGGATATGAGATTAATCTAGAACGCGATCGCCCTTGGTTAGAAGCAATCACTGCTTTAATTGCCCCTAGTTTAACCCGTTTGGTTGATGCTGTAGAACAGACACAAGTTTTCTTCAAAGATGAAATAGAATTCAACGCAGAAGCGCTTACCCAACTGCAACAAGAGGGAGTCAAAGCTATGATGGAAAGCATCTTGACAGGGGTGAAACAGCGCGATCGACTAACCGAAGAAGACGCAAAAGAACTGGTGAAAACTGTCACCAAAGAACAGGGGGTTAAAAAAGGATTAGTGATGAAATCCTTAAGAGCAGCTTTGACAGGGGATGTGAAAGGACATGATTTAATGCAATCGTGGTTATTATTCAATCAAAAAGGATTAGATCAACCTCGGTTAGAAAAAGCGTTAACCATGCCATGACTGGGCTGAGAACCTCCTCCTTCATCGCAATTAAGGATCATCAACCAGAAATTTGCTTTGAGCCAAAGAAAAAAGTAGAATTAAATATTTATTAACCCACAAAATCCGATACAATCAAAGCAAAATTTTGAGCTTTTATCTGTTGTGGTGTGTTTTTTAGGAGGATAGACCCATTAACTTAGCCAATCATTCCCAAGCCCCTTCTGTCCTAAAAGTTTGGGGAGAAACCCAACTCCAAGGACAAGCAACCATTAGTGGGGCGAAAAACTCTGCTTTAGCCCTGATGGCCGGAACCATCCTCTGTGCTGATGAGTGCCGTTTGCGAAATATTCCTTCCCTAGTCGATATTAATCACATGGGAGATGTTTTAGCCAGCCTTGGTTTAAGGCTGCGTCGTGACGGAAATCTTTTAGATATCAACGCCCAAGAGCTTACAACTTCACAACCGCCTTATGAGCTAGTATCGCGTTTACGGGCGAGCTTTTTTGTCATTGGCCCGTTGTTAACCCGTTTAGGAGTGGCGCGAGTCCCATTGCCTGGGGGATGCGCGATCGGGACCCGTCCCGTTGACCTCCATGTGCGCGGGTTAGAAGCAATGGGGGCAAAAGTTCGCATTGAACATGGGATTGTTTATGCAGATGTGCCGGGGAGGAATACTCGCTTACAGGGTGCTGATATTTATCTCGATTATCCCAGTGTTGGCGCAACAGAAACCATTTTGATGGCCGCGACCCTCGCTGAAGGAGAAACCCACATTGATAACGCGGCCCGTGAGCCAGAAGTGGTTGATTTAGCTAACTTCTGCATGGCAATGGGGGCGAAAATTCAAGGTGCGGGAACCAATCGCATTACAATTTCTGGGGTAAAATCTCTGCACAGTGTCGATTATCCCATTATCCCCGATCGCATTGAAGCGGGAACCTTCTTAGTCGCTGGCGCAATCACGCGATCGTCCATTTCCATTTCTCCAGTCATTCCTGAACATTTAACCCCAGTGGTGGCGAAATTACGCGCAATGGGCTTAAAAATCTTTGCGGATGCTCCAGATTGCTTGCGGGTTGTTCCCAGTGACCTGCGAGGGACTGATATTGAAACCCTTCCTTATCCGGGGTTTCCCACTGATATGCAAGCACAGTTAATGGCTTTACTAGCTCTAAGTGAAGGAGATAGCGTTGTCACAGAAACTGTGTTTGAAAATCGTCTCCGTCATGTTGCCGAATTGAAACGCATGGGGGCTAACATTCGTCTCAAAGGTCAACAAGCGGTGATTCGAGGTGTTTCCATGCTCACGGGAGCGCCTGTAGTCGCGACAGATTTACGAGCATCTGCTGCGTTAGTGGTTGCTGGGTTAGCAGCCAAAGGAGTAACAACGATTCAAGGACTGCACCACCTTGATCGCGGTTATGATAACTTAGAAGAAAAGTTGCGGAGATTAGGCGCTCGACTACAACGAGTGAGCGCAGAAGAAGCAGACCTCCCCTTGGAAGAAACCGCCACAGTGGAAAAAAACTAACTGCTCACGGCTCTAACAGCGACATCGATTACGGTGTTGCTGTTTTTCGGCAACAATTGTCTTGAGATCAGGTCGGCCTGTCAAAGTCAAACGGCGATCGGCCCACAGTCCATAAATCCAATCAGCGATCGCGCCAAAAACGGGTAACTTAGTAATTGCATAGACCCAACCCATCCCTAACACTTCATAAACGCGACGAAACACCTCAATATTTTTGACCACTGTCCCATCGGGAAGGACACCATGAATGCGTCCCATGGCGGTTTCAAAGTCAACCCCGCCATTGTCTTCAGCAGAATAGTTTTCATCCGCAATATCAACAAACTTCACTAAAGCGCGACCTGCATCTCGTTTCTGAAGAAAATTAACCTCTCGCAGACACAAGGGACATTCCCCGTCATAGAGGAGTTTAATTTGCCAATGACTAGCTTGGGTGGTTTCAGACATTTTAACGCCTCTTTGCTACATATTTCTTTACATTCGATTTTAACAGCAGTGAGCGAGAAGCCGTCGGTTGAGCATCGCCCACCATCTTTAACTTTCGCGATCTGTACTTTACTATCTTCAAACCTCGATCGCTGTAAACAAGCGCCATAATAGGCTTCGATCGCTAT
>CAYXDG010000032.1:0-38881 GCA_964463655.1 uncultured Dactylococcopsis sp. | reverse complement strand
AAGCCAATGGAGATGTAAAATGTCAACTGGTTGCGATTGAGTCGTAATTGCTCTAAAAAGAGGAAAAACACGACGATAGCCTTGCGGAAATTCTACTTCAACTCCTTCAGCCTTTAAAGAATTAGTGAGTAGTTGCTGATAGGGATTATCCTGCCGATAATCAGGCATCATTAAAATTCGGATCAACGTTTTTATTTTCTTCCCTCTAAAGTTATTTGAAGCCTTCTAAATAAATTGAGTGATCTTTCCATGATTCATTATCAAGGTTATTCATTTTCTCATCAGTGGAGATTCCACACTCCATTAGTTTCACTTCTTGAAAGCCAGACTCAAATAACTCACCTTTGAGAGTACAAAAATCCCATGTGGAGCGATGAGGGTTAAAGTAGGTGTCTCTAACAACATAATCTACTACCTGCAGGGATGTTTTCCATTTTGGAGAACGATGCCAAGGGGGTAAAAATGAAGCTAACTCCGAAGAAGATTCTGGATTTTTAACATAGGCTTCAAGAAACTTACCAACATCAGGAACAACCACTCTTAAAATACCCTTTGGTTGAAGCACTCGTAAGGCTTCTTGAAAGAAGAATTTTGCATCTTCATATCCTATATGTTCTACTACATGATGGGCATAAATTCCTTGAAAGGAGGAGTCTGGAAAAGGGAGATTAAACCGTAAATCTACTCCACACTCGGCTTTTTTGTTAGTAAAAACATCAGTGTTAAGAAAACCTTCAAGAAGACGATCGCCGCAACCAATATGAAGGTATGGGGAAACAACCTTTGGTGGTTTCAATGATTGAGACCATCGACCTAATGTTGTCTTTGTTTCAAATCTTAACCCATCATATACATGAATCCAGTTTTTGGGAAGTTTATCTCTGATCATTGCTTTAATTAAGAAATTCAGAAAGGCTGACTAAAATTTCGGAAAAATTAATTGATGTTTTATACTGTAGCAGTTCGCTCTCATCGATTCGATCGCGCCATTTTAACTGTAATTCATTTGTGAATTTATCCACTAAACTGAAAAAATTTATTGGTTTACACTAGGAATCGAAAATTCTTGTTTTAACTGCGGACTTAACCATCTGGTTCGACGGAAACGTCCTAGGAGTTGTCTAATGGTAGGACGACCTTGAATTGAGACTAAATCACTAGCATTATTCCCATACCCAACGACTTGAGTCCCACCCAAAAAGGGTAGAGGGGTGAGGGGAGTTCCCATTTCTGCTAGGGTTTTTTCAATAATAGTATGTCCACTGGTTAAAATAACGCATTTTTTAATTTCCTCTGGCGCTGTACTTTTCGGAAAGTCAATTAGTTTGGAATTAACGATCGCGTTTGTTCCACAATTATAACAATCGTTAACATAAATCCAACGGCTACCATAAGAATATCGATAACCCTTTTTTAATATCCAACCATTAGCGGTAGGATGAGAAGCAACATACTCAGATAAGTGCCGACTAACTAAATCATCAGCATCCATCAGCATCATAAAATCTGGGTTAAGTTCTCCAGCGCGAACCACCCCCACTGCTATCTTTTTCCACTTATCTTGCATCTGAATTTTATGTTTTGTCTCCTCATCATTTGAGCCTTCAGCAAGAATTTCATTCGGTCGAGGAAAGTCAACATTAATAATTTCAACTCGATTATCGTAAGATTCCTCTAATTCAGGGGTTTCGTGACAAACCACTAGAATTTTAATATCCGAATTAATTTGATGATAAGCGGAACGAATAGATGCTTCACATAACCTAGAGATTTTTTTCCAATCACTAGAAACTGCTTTTGAGCGCAAAGCCATTGTAAAACAAAACATTTTTTCTTCTCCTTCTTTCAGTAATTCTTTTACTCTCGCTCTAGTTTTCCGAGCATAATTAAGCTATCTAAATCTTCTTTTGCACTGGGTAAATATTGATTAATGATCGCTGTGACTTCTTCTAATTCACTTTCTGTCGCGCCTCCTAACATACGGCTAATATCGGCTAAATCTTGGCTACGAGAGGCTAATAGTTTCATTAAAACTAGGTAGGGTAAAGCAATGACAGGTGAGGCATCAGGGGCATAATTAGGAGACGCGATCGCTGCTTCTACCCAAGGTTCATTGCCTTCTAACACATCAAGAGATGTGCCATCGTTGAGAGTCCATTGGCTACCTGAGATACTTAAATCATTTTGTTTTTGGCTTCCTGCTGCTTCTAAATCCTCATAGACTAATACTGCATCCTCAGCTTTAATTAAAACATCTAAATCAACAGTCATCCGTTCGGGCATATAAAGCCGTGTTGCTACCCCTCCAACAATAACAAAAGGCGCACGTTTGATCAGGGATTTAAGATTAACCACGAAGTTATTCCATGTCCGTTGATTGAGAAAATCAATACTGCTTCCTGTGCCTGGTTTTACTCGTTTTTTGACAAGATTAATAAAACATCTTCGTCTTTGGGCATGAGGATCAGCAATTGTTTGTTGTCTCATTTTATTGCCCCCTAACCTCCAAATTATGGGGGGATTTGGTTTCGATATTATACTGCTTTTAAGAAACCTTGTTTAACCAGTTGCTTAATGCCTTCTCCATACATTTTATGGCGAATTGCGCCGACATAATGGCGAGAGGGAGAGCCATTAATTCCTCCTTCCAAGTGAACATCGTACTCTTTCGGGAGTAATTCTACGCCAAAGCGGGAACTACACAACGCATAAAGGGTTTGTTCAATGCGCCAAAAATGTCCAACGATATCGGGTAAACTCAGAAACTCTTCAATCCAATCTAGATTCATGGAGGTTTTGTGAATCACGCCTAAACCAGAGTTAAAGCGAGAAATCACCTCAAATCCCATTTTGTCTTTCACTACTTCTGGGTCAACGGTGTAAGCGCTGGAGACATCAGCATTAACGGAGTTTTGATGATAGTTTGGGTCTTCTAGGCGTTTTAAGAGTGTGGTAGGTTCGCTAAAAAAGAGGATATCGCTATCGAATAGAAACATTCGATCGCTGTCTAGATAAGCTGTAAAGTCAAATACTTTGGGGGAGAGATGATTATTTTGCCGAAACTCTAGACAACGGGGATAGGGTTTAAGCCACTCAAACATCGCTTCATCGGCTTCAGTGCGAGAGATCACTCTAGCGTTAGGAAAATGTTCTTTGAAAGTTGCGATTTGTTTTTCACTTAAGCTGGTATCCCCATGAATACAAAGCGCATAGTTGCGACCTGTATAGTAGTAAAGGGACTTTAAGCCCCACATCAGGTTCAGCCAATCTCTAGCGGAAGTGAGGACATGAATCTCACAGGTTTTGTCTGTGGTATTGGTAATGGGGGGAGTGTCTAGGATTTTGGGGCGCACGCGATCGCGGTAATGGGCAACTTCTAGCCCATGCCCATATTTCTGTTTAAGTTTTAAGTAGAGAGAGCCGAGAGACATAAATTGAGGATTCCTTTTATAGTTTACGTTTTAAGCGATTCCAAATTAAGATTATGTTAGCAATTAAAGTTTTCTGGGCCAGTTGACTGCAATTTTATTGAGTTTTCCCTGCTTGAAAAATTTGGTTAGCACTCAGGTTCAATTCTGGAAAAGTTGAGGAAATAATGAGATCATTGTCTCGGAATTGACGGACTTGATATTCTCCCTCAATTAGATCATAGATAGAGATTGTGGGCGGTTTGGCGTTACCAATCAATCTTTTCCCCCCTAAACCTAAATAATCAACAATCCAATATTCGGGGATACCAATTTCTTCATAATCCTTCACCTTGGTTAAGTAATCCACGCGCCAGTTTGTGCTAACCACTTCTATTACCAAAGGAATTGATGCTGATTGCGTCACTGTGGATTGTTTCTTCCATAGGGGTTCATTAACGAGGTGGGAACGATTTAAGACTAAAACATCTGGTGAATAAGCTGATTCGCTTGTCGGGGGTTTAATTAAGACGGTTTTGGCAATGCGGTAAAACAAATTTAACCGCAGATACTCAACCGTAATCACTTCTGCTAAAAAACTGGTAATGTCTTCATGTTCTCCCGATGGTTGGGGCATCTCAATGATTACTTGATCATGCAGTTCATACTTTGGAGTTTCTGGTTTCCATTGAACAAATTCTTCAAAAGTGACAGGTTGGGTTTTAGGTAGAGCCGAAGTCATCTTCAATCTTGAATGAGAATTACTCCAATATGATCATCTAACAATCAGACTTGATCTAAATCTAATTTGAAATGTCCTAAACGGGAGATGATTTCAGAATCCCGATCGCGCGTAAAAACTGTTTAACTTTGCTCCCTGCTTTCCAGAACCAAGGATAAAATTCTCTCCAGTTGCGCTTCATTTTCTTTTCCCAAACTTCTTTTTGCCAAGGAAAGGTGTTATCCTCAACATCTTCTGGGAGAAAAGAACTAAAATACTCATCCCAATTTTTCCCATAATGTTTACGAAAGTATTGAGAGGCAAAATCGCGGGCGCGACGGTTGTATTCATGGCGAGAAATTTTTGTGACGACCCCATAAGTGCTACCGCTTTGATCGTGATAGAGGTGAGCGATATCGGAATAGGCTAAAAACCAGCCCGCTTTATAAACTTTGTAAGCAAATTCCGTACTTGCCCCTTGTGCATAATGAAATTTAGGGCTGCAATACCCCACTTCCCGATAAGCGGTTTCCCTCACTAACATCGCGAGTCCGTGAATGGTGGAAACTTTATGCCATTGTCTCCCTGGTTTAGGATGACAGCCTTTATAATCTTTGGCTTCTGGTTCTCCAGGGCCGATCGCTGCCATTTTGGGGTCTTCTTGCATGGCTTCCCAAAGGAGTTTCAGGGTGTCTTGTCCTTCAGGAAACATAATGTCATTGACCACAAACCAATAATAGTCATAACTTGGCTTTGTTTGGTGAGCAAATTTGAGTCCTTGATTGAAGGCATAGTATCTCCCTTTATAATTGCGATCGCGGAAGTAATGAGTTGCATAGCGCGATCGGTTTTCGGGACGACTTCCCGCCTCAACGACAAATAGGGATGTTTCTAAGCCTTCGCCCATGTCTTTCACTTGTTCAACAACTTTGTCTGTGATATCGGGGCGATCGCGATTCATCACAATAATCGCAACGGTGTCAGCCATGAAGAATTAACCTCCTGAGTTAGTAATGAGTTCTGCTGCGAGTTGGTCACATCCATGACACAAGGGCCAATAATAGGGGTCTTCTAAACGGACGAATTGGTCTAGGTTAGAAACGGTTTCCACAAACAGCAATTGTGAATCTGGTTCTAAACGCTCTGGGGAGAGTTGCTTGTCTTCTGCCAATACTTTAGCAGCAATGGTGGCGACAATTTGCATTCCATAATTACTCAAGGGTAAATCAGGACGAACCCAGAGGGCTCGCAGGGGGGTTTCCTGAATAGTTTCGATGAGCATTTCTGAATCATCCACAATCAAATCATAGCCCCCATTGCCTAAGATTTGGTTAACAAGGTCTGGGGTTTTAATGGCTAAAGACCAAGGTCGTTTCCCAAAGGCTTGACCAGAGGCTTGATCTTGTATCTGACTGACTCCAGAAGCCAGACTCAGATAGTATTTCATGATTTCATTGGCACTAATTACGTGATCGCCGAAGACTTCTTTTAGTATGGGAAAACGTTTCAGAAGATAATCTACTCTTTGTCTGGCGCTAGCAGTGACTAAAATCAACTCAACCCCTTTTTGAGCAAGCCATGCTAACCCAGACAGCATCCCCGGTCGAAACAGGACAATGTGGCGAGGGTTTTGGAGAAAAGGATAAGCGGTTTTGTCGGCGGTGTCGTAGTGAGTGCGACCGAACATTCGCTGTAAACGACCGCGCAGAGGCTTTTTCATTTGGGAATAGCCATAAGCCGGATAAATCTTGCGATCTTCATATCCCTCTCCAATTTCCCAAATTTTCGGACAGCGATAACTGTTTAGCAGGAGGGTTTCATCGAGATCAATGACCACTTTCAACTTAGGTAAGGTCTCGATATTGGACAGCCAAGGAATTTGTTGCTGATAGTTGTCCCAAACGGCGCGATCGTATTTTAGTGAAATTGGCGATCTGATAATCCACTCTGAAGGGGGGATAATGGCTTCGGGGTTCAATCTCAAGGTTTGAAGCAACTGGGCAACAACTTGATTAGAATCCTGTTGATTTGAGGATAAAGGAGGAGAAGTCATTAGCGTTAATCATGTTTCTTTAAGGTTTTTGCAATGATTTGAGGCTCGATCTTCAGCCATTAATCATTCATAATTATTTACATTCTGCCCAATGACAGGAACAAGGGATACCAAGCTATTGAGACATGATTGATTTTATGCTTCATCTCCTCATTATTTTTTTCACTTGTTCTCACTGCCAATTAACTTTTCTATCTTCTTGATAAGCAACTAAGTTATTTTCAAGAATGCTCTCGTTATATTCTTTAATTTCTTGACCTCTTAAGTCTGCAATTTTGTATCCCCGAGCTTTCAAATTATTGAAAACATTTTTTGGATTCAACCCAGTATTTTTGATGAAGTAAGGATGAATTTCAAAAATAATGATTTCAGGTAAAACTTTTGACAGTGAATTAATGACTATGTCTTCATATCCTTCAACATCTAAAACAAGTAGATTAACCTGATCAATCTCTAAAGAATTCATGACCTCATCAAAAGTTGTCGAAACACTATAGTAATCTTTGTAGCTTCTTGATGTTCTAGCAGGAATGCTAGAACTACCACGATTATCTTTGTTAGGGGAGCTAAAGGGAATGAACTTACCAGACTCCATAGTGAGAGCTGCATTAAGTAAGCTAAACCTTCCTCGAAAGCCATTTTTTTCTAAGTTGAGAAATGTTCGATAAAGTGAACTAGGTTGAGGATCAATACCAACAGCAAACCCTGTTTCTCCTATTTGTTGACAACCCACTAAAAGATGATATCCATAGGCACTTCCGCTACAAACGATAATCTCACCTTGATTGAGGTTACTTTTCATAAATTGAAGGGTTAATTCTTCGTAACTTCCCTCAAAGAAGACTTTTCTTTCTACTGAATCCAACAGATCAACAATAACCTTAAATCCAAAGTTCGTTGTCACCTCTAATTCTTTGGAAAAAAATCGCTTTTCAATGAAGCGACTTAAGCGATATTTACCAATATGGTCTGGTAATTTATGGTAGTAACGGTAAACTTGCTCTAGCATAATAATTCATTGACTTTAATTAAGGGTCTTTTCCAATTGATTGAATCACTGAGTTTTAATCAGTTTTTGATAAAGAACTTCATGTTCATCTAAGAAGCGTTCTAAACTGAAGCGAGTCTCAGCGCGCGCGCGGGCAGCTTGTTTCATTTTCTCTTGTTTTTCCTTGCTCAGGGCAAAATAATCATCTGTTTTCTGAGCTAGACTCTCTGGATCATTGGCAGGGATTAAGTAACCCGTCTCACCATCAACGACAACTTCTGTAACGCCTCCTACTGAAGCCGCGATCGCTGGAACACCTGCTGCAAAGGCTTCTAAGGTCATGAGCGAAGACGTATCCGCCCGACTAGGATGCCAAAGTAAGTCAGCTAAATTGAGGAGTTTGTTGAGTTCGTGAGGGTCAGAAACCGATTGAAAGGGGAGATGAGGATAGTTGGCTAGTTGCGTTTCAATTTCATCACTTTTATCAGTAATACCGAGGGGAATCAAAAAGAGATTAGGGGTTTGTAGCTTGGGAAGTGCGTTCAGAATGATATCAATTCCTTTGCGGGTGTCGATCGCTTTGCTGGCTACGGAAAATAAGATCACATTGGCTGGTTCGGGAATGTTATAGGATGCTCTGAGTTGGTCGGGGAGGGGACGGTATAAACGGGTATCCACGGGGTTGAGAATGGTTTGAATATGACATCCTTTTAAAATTCCCTGCCGTGTTTGATCAGTGAGCCATTGTGAGACGCAGACGATCTGTAATTGACTGAGGCGATAAACCCAACGCTTTGCGAATAAATTCAATCCTGACGCATCACGATGCAGCCATGCTAGGGGCCATTGACCAAATTGGGGACATTGACCACAATTTTTTTGCCAGCGATCGCACTCATAAGGGTATAAACAATTACCAGTAAACGGAGAGAGGGTATGGAGCGTCCAAACTGTTGGTTGTTGGCGAGTGAGCCACGGAAACCCCAGTAAATTAAAGCTGGGTAGGTCATGAAGATGAATCAGATCAAATTCTTTTAAGAAAGAGCGAGTCAGTTGAAAGGGAAAAGCACTTCTTAAGCCAAGATTGTTTACGCCAAGACGATGAATGAGACGCTGGGATAAGGCTTTTGGATTGTCTTCTTTCGGCTTGGGAATTTCTTGAATCCAATCTTCTTGGGAGAATTTTTTGCCGACTAAATAAGTCACTTCATGAGCGCGATCGAGCAAACCTTGGGCTAAATCATAGCCGACTTTCGCTGCTCCCCCTTTGATATCTGCTGCGTTAATCACTAAAATTTTCATGGTTTAAGGCTTTATCCAGTCGCACTGTTGGATTGTCTCCTAACATAACCCTAGGGGTAGCTGCCTCATACACTCCCAGCCAAGTGATGATTCTGCCATGAAGGTTGGCGTGTTTTCTGATTCTAACGGGAGAGGACACATAAACAGTTCCTTCCACTAACTCCGCTTTTTTGATGTGGCGCATTTGCTGGTAGCGTCGCTCAAATTCGGCACGAGTCACGCGATCGCCGTTTTCTAGAATTGGCATTGCTGGCTGAGAAACAGCATGACTTTTACTCATCATGATCGTTTTCCCTGTTCATCCACTATGTTCATTTTAAGCCGTTCCCGAAATTGATAGCGCGATCGGGCTACACTTTTGGATTTTCATAATCACTTGGCTCTAATCGATCGAAAAATTGATTTAAATCTGATTTAAGTTTTGGGAAAACATTTAAGGCTTTATCAAGGTTACTTTTGAGTTGTTCATACTCGATCGTAGCTCCATAGGCATGGCGAAAAAAATCACGAAATCCCCGTAGAGCATTCAAAAGAGTATATGTTTCTGCACTATAGCAGTTCTAATTCTTATGTAAAAAGTTGATTAACCGTTCCCCCCTTACAAAGGTACAACTTTATTTTGATTTTAGTTTTTTTTAATAAGCGCGATCGGGCTATCCTGTCTAGTTCCAAATCAGGTCTAGGTTCATAACAAAGCTGGGAAGAACATCTTCTCCAGTGAGAGATTTCGGGTTTTCCAGACTCTCAAATGCTTGTCCCTGACGATACACTTCTACCTTTCGCGCTTTTGGCTCAATTAGCCATCCTAGTCTGACACCATTGTCTAAATATTCTTGCATCTTTCCTTGCAGGTCTTGATACTTTTGTTTTTTCAGGTCGCTCGGGCTAACTAATTCGATTACAAAGTCAGGAGCTAGGGGGGGGAAGCCATCTTGTGCTTCTGGCGTTAAGGCTTGCCAGCGTTCTAAGGTCACCCAAGCGACATTAGGAGAGCGTCTGGCTCCATTGGGGAGAACAAAAATGGTTGAGGAGTCAAAAGCAACACCTAAACCAGTGCTTCGGTTCCAAAAGCCTAAATCTAGGTAAAGATTAAAGTTACATTTCCCAGCACTCCCTCCCGTTGGGGGCATTGTAATTAATTCTCCTTGTGCAGTCAGTTCCATGCGAACATCTGTGTTAATCTCGGCAAGTTCGTCGAACTGTCTGGAGGTCACTTGAAAGCGATCAGGAATGATGATGGTCGTCATCGGCTTTAGCTCCTTAGTGATTGCACGAATCTTTCAAAGCAAGGTCAGGCTTCTGGATCAATCCCTAACGCCTTCAACTGCTCTGCTAAACGTTCCGCCCGTTGAGTCGCCTGTTGCGCCCGTTGCGCTTCCTGCTCGGCTCGTTGAAATTCTTGGTCGGCTCGTTGAGTGGCTTGTTGCGCCCGTTGCGCTTCCTGCTGACGCTGTTGTTCTAATTCTAGAGAAGAGAGAAATTTCCTGCCATCAGGACGATAGATTTCTAGAGTTTCGGCAGTTAAAACGAATTTAATCCCTAGTTTCGGACTGACCCAGCCATTAATCTCTTCAACGAGCTCTAAAGTACCTTCCACTCGTTGCAGTCCTTGCAATTCATTGTCGTCAGGGTCATAAATATAATATTCTTCTACCCCATAACGTTCATAAAATTGCAGTTTTCGGGTCATTTCTTTCACCCGATTGCCAGGGGAAAGAATTTCAAACACGGCTTGGGGTGCAATATTGTCTTCTTCCCATTGTCGATAAGAACCTCTGTCACCTTTTGGTCGGTCAAACACCACCATGGCATCGGGAGCAACCCGAATTTCTGGATGTCCTTCTACGGGATACCATAACAAATCCCCAGCAACAAATACTTGTGGATCATCAGCAAAGAGGAGTTCTAGATTTTCTTTAATCAGAACAATCCAGCGAAACTGCTTGGTGTTATCTGCCATCGGACGACCGTCACTGTCAGGATAAACTAGGGAATGGTTGAGGGCAACACTCATAATTTTAGAATGATGTAATTGCTACGATTGAGAATTCAAGGAAGATTGTTGGCATGATTGTCGGCACTTTCAAGAGGGCGCATCTTCTCATCAGAAGCAATGTGTTAGAAAAGCCTCTTTTTTTCAGGGCAGGTCAGGCCTGTTCTACTTTAATTTTAAACTTTACCTAGTATAGGTTTTCATCTGCGCGATCGCGCCTTTGACTTGAAAACAACCTTTCCCATCTTTCGGATGCCACTGGTTATCACATTGGCAACTCCTTCATTGACCCATTTTTCTGAAATTTGCAGTAATAAAAAGGCGAGCTTCCTGTTTGGGTAACGATGAATGAAGTCTCCAGCAAAGCGTAAAAATGAGCGTTTCAAGCGGTAATAGGGCGATCGCTCAATCCGAACGGCCTCATCCATGTCCCGCATCTCACACTGAATTTTACCACTGCGAATATCATTAAACATTTCTACTGCTGCTTGAGGAAGGGGCCCTTGATAGCGTTCTAACCAGGAAATGAACTGATAGCGGTTATGCACTCGAAAGGGATTTTTGAGAGTCACCCAATTCTGTTGCGCCCAGTCATACATTTGGGAATTATCCACTCTAGGGGAAACGCCTGCTGCATAGCCTTTTGATTTTTTCAAGACTTGACTGGGAAAGACCAAGGAAAAATGATACAGATAAATCCCTTGTTGGGCTAAATCATCTGCCGCTAACCAGTTGCCGTCAGTCACGCGAAACCCTTCTGGGGTGGTGACGGTTGGTCCTTTTGGGTCAGGCCCGTAATGATCGTAATCAGAGCCTTGTTCCCAGCGAAACAAACGATTAAAGCCTTGGGTCGATCGCAGCATCCAGCCATCTGTAATATACTGTTCATTTCCCCAAAACACTAACCAACGGAAACTAGCACCATCAATAGTAGAGTCCTTTGCTAAAAGGTTACGAATTGTCTCGATGTCTTCATCCAAATAGAACTCATCACTATCAACTTGCCAAAGATAATCCCCTGTTGCTAGTTCAGTATAAGCCTGACTCATAACTGTTTTATCATCCCAAAAACCATCCCGAGAAATAATCTTAACTTTATTCTCTGGGTCTTCATTCGCTTTGAAAGCAGCTAGGGTTTCTCGGGTGGAATCAGTCGAGTGACCATCGGGAGTGGCAATACTCCGCGCTTTTTCCACTGCCCCTTCAACTACAATGATTTCATAGGCGTGAGGATAGATAGCGCGAAGGCAGTAGCGAGTAAAGGGTTCTCCATTGAGAACAATCATGCCAAATGTGATTCTAGGAAATTGATCGGGAGGCATTGCTGATGAAGTTGCCATGACCGTTTAGCTCTCCTTAAAGGGTTGCTTCTTGAGACAACCGAGAATAATTGTTTGTAGTTTTCCGATACTTTTCTCCATAGAAAACTCTTGTTGGATTCTTTCTCTACCTGCTTTTCCTAGTTCAGTCGCTAATCGAGGTTCTTTAGCCAGAGTCAACATATGTTGCGCCATCCCACTAATATCTTTTTCATCAACCAGCAACCCAGTTTGATTTTCAATAACAATATCTTTAATCCCAGCATGACGAGTGGCAATCACAGGCAAACCACAAGCACCTGCTTCTAAGACAGCATTGGGTGTTCCTTCTGAATCGCCATAACTGGTTGTCACGGAATGCTGAACAAAGGCTCTAGCCCCTTGCATTGTTGCTGCGACTTCTTCATGGGAGCGCGAGCCTAGTAATTCTACTTGTTCTGATAGATTAAGCGCTTCGACTAAACAACGACATGAGTCTAACAAGTCTCCATCTCCAATCATTTTTAATTTTGCTTCTGGGAAGACTTTCGCTACTTCATTAAAGGCAAGAATGGAAAGATGAGGAGCTTTTTTATCAGCAAAGCGACCAATGGCAACAAAGGTTGGGGGGTTGTTTTCTGGTGCGGTCACTCGAAATAGTTCTAGGTTGACCCCATAAGGATTGTAATATAACTTTTCTTCGGGACATTGTAGATGAAGCAGTTGCTGCCTCATATCTTGAGAAACAGCGATGATTGCTGCTGCACTTTGAAACAAGTGTGGATAGTGTTTTCCTTGATTATCTAAGACATATTGATTATAGGCATCAAATCCGTGAAAATGGACAATGAGGGGGATGTTTAATTCTTGACAAACCTTGTAAATATTAAGGCCACTCTGTCCATATTCAGCTAAAATTACTTGCACTCTCTCCCGTTTCAGTAACCGCTTAAAGGCTTTGATTTGAGTCGATATAGGAGATGACTTTCCCAGACTTACGCTGAGTTTAGCGATTAGACGCTCTACTGGGGTTAAGGTTTTGGGAACAATTAACTCGTCAGCATGATTGTACCAAGGAAAATTATTGCCATAAAAAGAGATAGTCTGATCTGATAAGAGTTTTAAATGGGAACGGATAAACGTTTCTGAGTAACCTGGTTTGCGTTCAGAAACAATACAAAGTTTCACTGGTTGATCGCTCATGTCGTTGCTAAAGTTTTAGAATAACTACCATTAAGTTTCCCAAGCGGGGATTCTCTGTTTTAAAAGATCAAATAATTTTTGATTTGGCTCTTCATACTTTTGTTTCAGTATTCTAATCGTTGCTTGAGAGGGTTGAATTTTCCTTGATGAGAAGAGATGAGAATAACGGTTTGTTATTTTCCTTAAAAAGGGAAAGTGATAGTCAATCGCCAGTTTAGTTCGAGAAAATTTACTCTTATTAATTTCTTTGTTTTCCCGAACGAGGGCTTCATTTTTGCTCACTTCTAGAAAGTCACAAACTTTCTCTAGGGTTATGCGAGGAGAGTTAATCATTTCTTCAAAAATTAGGATTAATGTTTGCTCTTCTGGATAAAGTCTTTGGTACTCCAATAATTGTTCGTAGTACATTCCCTTCTGGATAACGCCATATCCTTCTACTAAATGTTGTTTTTTGCCAACCAATAATTCATTGATATCATGAAGAGGAGAGATGCGTTGAGAACGAATAATATGATTAATAGCAGAAATCGCCCGATCGACTGGATTACGTAAAGTGATAATTAAACGGGCATTGGGCAAAGTTTCAGCAAGGTTTTTATGAACATGACTGATGTGATCTTCCCATCCTCTTCCGTTAGCCCAAAGATATTCTGGTGTTTTTTCTCCAATTGCTTTTTCTACTGTTACACTTTCAAAGTGTTTTTCATACCAATTCAATCCTTTGCTATAGTTAAATCCTTTATCAAAATAGTGAATTTCTTCTTTTGGAAGATAAATCTCGGGATGCCTTTCTAGTTGATAAGCTAGCCAGGTTGTTCCTGCTTTTTGAGCTCCAATAATTAAAAAATTAGGTAATGTCATTAGTTCCGTGCTAAAGTTAAAGACAATTTGACCAGATTCAGTTGAAGTTAAGGATTTAATGAGAGGGGTAAGAGCTTTTGCGAAGCATTTTTTTGACTCCTTTTTTGATCAGCATTTTTACTAAACTGATATCAATATTTTGGATGAAGCGTCTTATTAAGTGACCTGAGCGAAAGGGAAAAAGAATGACATATTTTCGGTATAAAAAACTAGCTAGGAAAATTTGTTTTTGTCGCAAACGAACTTGCATCTGTATCTTGATTTCTTCTTCAATTAATTCTATCAATTCTCTTTCTTGACTGAATAAAGTCTTTTCAATCTGTTGCTCTTTGCAAAAAGCATCCACCAACTTGAAGTATAAAGTGTAGATTCTTTTTGCCTCTTGAGAACTGAGTTTAGCCAAGGAGTCACTTCCCTGTTTTTTATACCTTGCCATTTTGGGAATTCCACTGAGAGCAATGATATCATTTCGGCTTAGTTTAAGCCCCTTCAAGAGAGAAGAGACCTCCCGCGTGACGACTTTTAAGCTTAATTCATCTTGCTGAGTAAAGTTTTCAGTTGTAATCCTTTTTTGATGTCTCCGCATTGACACGAGATACTGGTCAACAATGCCAATTTTGAGGTCATTGGCTAGCAACCGTGTCCAGAGTTCGTAGTCTTGAGAATAGCGAAATTGTGGGTTATATTGTCCTCCCTTCTCTTGAACCAAGGTTCGATTCCATAAAACTGTTGGATGACGAATGATATTTCTAAAAGTTAAGTGCCATTTCAGAATTATGGGGTTAGAACTGGGTAGCCAAGTTTCGATTTTTTCTCCGACTTCATTAATAATATTGACACCACTGGCGACTATTGCTAAGTGGGGATTAGCTTCTAGGTAGGCAGTTTGAATGGCTAAGCGATCGGGTAAAGAAAGATCATCTGCGTCCATCCTTGCGATATATTGTCCTTGGGCGACAGCAATTCCTTTATTTAAAGATTGAGTCAGACCAATATTTTTCTCATTTTGAATCAGCTTAATCCGTTGATCTTTTTGAAGATATTTATCAAGGATTTTCCCCACCTGCTCTTGAGAAGAACAATCATCAATAATGATAAATTCAAAGTCAGTCAATGTCTGATTGAGAATGCTATCAATCGCTTCTGGAAGGTAACAAGAGCCATTATAAACGGACATAATGACGCTAACTTTGGGTGGCATAAGAAACAACCTCTGTTTGATCAGACCTTAATTAGAGAACCCTGCTAAGTGAATCAAATTCAAAGCTGCTTGTTTTGGTTCTAGCTCTTGAAAAAGAGAAGGAGTGACAAAAGGCGTGATCCATTGTGATTCCTTGCGCCATGCTTCTAGCATTGCTTCAGCGAGGGCATCGACATCATCAATCTCTACCAATGCCCCATTTAAGCCGGGTTCGACAATTTCATCAATGCTTGCGCCACGAGAACCAATGACGGGCACTTTTAACATGAGACTTTCAATGGCGGTGTTGGGGAGGTTATCGACTCGGGAGGGTAACACGGCAGCGATCGCGGCTCGAACAAGGGCATAGAGACGTGGTTTAGGAATCGCTCCCAACCAAATTACGTTAACCCCTTTTTCCCCAAACATTTGGTAGCAGCTTTCAAAGTCTCCTTTGGCAATAACTTTTCCCGCCCAAATCATCTTCAAATCGGGTTCTTCCTTCCAGACTTGACACAATGCTTTGGCAAGGAAATCAGAACCTTTACGATAACCAATCTGACCAAAATGGATCAGATACTTTTCAGGAAGCCAGTGGGGAATCCAATTCTCAGGTTCAGTTTCTAGGAAAAGGGGAGGACGTAATACTTGAACATCGGAACGCCAATCTTCCACTTGACAACGGTTGGCTAAATAGGCACTTGGAGCATAAGCAATATCTGCTTTCCGAACTGCTTTCCTTTCCAACCAGATCATAGCCGACGTTCCCTTTTGCGATAAGCGTCCATCTGTCTTAAACCATAAATCACGCTTAGAACTCAAGCGCACTAAATGAGGACAGTCGGTTTGAGATTTCACAAAAAGACCTGTGGCAAGATAGTTGGTACACTGGACAAAATCAAAGGAGACTTCCTTACTTCGCCGTTCAAAAGCATTGGCTAGGGCAAGAGCATTGGCAAGATAGCGAACTGCTCCCTCCAAGGAAGAATCATGAAAGCGAGCTTGTAATCGTCTGGCTATTTTGAGGAGTAAAGGATTTTCAGGAGGAACTCTTTGGACTCTAATGCCATTAAACTCAATCACAGATGGCTTGGCTTCACTGGTGACAAAAACTTCTGGCACATGACCCAAGTTTTTCAAGGCTTGAGTCATGCGGTTTAAGTAGTTTCCTAAGCCCCCTGCATTGCCCAGTTCTGAAATAAATTCACTTGTTAAAAATGCAATTCTCATCATTTCAAGGCAGCTAATTCTTAGCTGCTTTTGTCTCAGGAAAGTTTAAAGTCTTTGAACTGGGTTGTTTTTCTAAATCAACTGCCACTGCATGGGGAAAGTATCCGTTAATATCTTTTTTCCCTCTTCTTCTGTAGTTGACTTTATAGCTAAATTTAAATGAGCCACTGGTAAAGATATTTTCTAAAACTTTAAGGGAGCGATAATAGGTTTTGTTCACACTATATTGATAGTAGTTTTTGGCTTTTTCTCCAATGTTAGAGTGAGATAATTCTTTCCAATGGGGTTCGACACCAATGAGGACATAAAAATAAATCAGGGCTAATCTCAAGAAATTTTTGGGTAGCCAATGAATAGCAGGCATATAAAGATGGGATTCAACCAAATGCCATTTTGCTGGAAATAGGTGTAAATGTTTTCCACCGTCGCGAGTAATTCGGGACATTTCTCGTCTAAGTCTAACCAAGGTAAGATCAGCAATATGCTCTAACACTTCTTCGGAGAAAATGACATCAAAGTAATTATTTGGAAATGGCGTTAAGCAACTGGCATCAATTAATTTGAGAAACTCGTCTGGATTTTCAAATTGAGCTTGGAAATAGGGCAAACCATTATTATAAGGAAGGGGATCAATTTCAACGCCATAAGCCTGATATCCCTATGCTCTGAGCAGAGCAACCGTTTTCCCTCTGCCTGATCCCCAATCTAGGATGCGGATGTCTTTCTTTTCTAGATGATTAACATCAAGATAGGATTGAATCATCGCCAATAATTTAGGATTGATTTTTGCTTTTTCGATTTCTTCATTCGTTAAAACCGACCACTTAGACATGAGCAACTCCTGGTCTAGGCATTATTGAGAATAAGATTGTAAGATACGACCTACTTTCTGAAACCCTCTGCCAAGAAACCTAGGAATTTGTTTGAATCCTGTTGGGTTCTGATTGTGCGATCGCGGCGAGGGTTCTACTTTAGGAATTTTACCTAAAAATCGATCTAAGTCTGGTTGGAAATGCTCGACATATTCTGGAGAAGGATTAAAATTATCAATGATTTTCTTGACATCTAGGTTCGAGAGTTCGCTTTGAGATAGCTGGTCTGCTTTTTCTTGTAAGCCTTGCATGGCTAAGAGTTGTTCAATTTGATCGGGAAATTGTCGAGTATCAATTTGCACTTCCCCGTCAAAAATTTGACCAGCCCGCAATCCCCATAAGGCGACTCGATAATCAGGGTCTTTTTCGGCGCGGCGTGTCCAGACAGGGTTAAACAGCACGTTGATTAAATGTTGATGTTTGTGAGCTTGGGTAAAACATTTGCGATAGATATCTTTGTAGTATTGCTCATAATCGTGCAACCCAACCGTAACATCCACGACTTCCCAAGGAAAACCTTTGGTTTCCATTGCGCGAACTGTGTCAGTTTCGGGTCGTATGGTTTCTTGGTTAGGAATACTCTCTAAGCCTTGAACAAGTAAAGAAGTTCGATAAAGGCGATTGCCAGCTTTGCGATCGCCATCGAAGAACTTACATAAGATCAAACCTTGCAGACCAAAAACATTTTCTTGGATTTTTTCGGCTTCTACTAAAAGTTCTGAAACGGCTCCTTGTTTAACCAAGACATCAGCATCAAGGCAAAGTGTCCAAGGTAAACCTTTTTCTAAGCCTACTTTAAAGGTTTTGGCAACGGCGGCGGAGAAGGGAACTTCGTTGATGGTAACGATGTTTTCTTCGGGAACTTGTTGAGAGAGTAAGTAGCGACAGGCTTGTTCTGTGCGTTCTCCAACGCTCCGCACGATCGCGGTGACATCTTTCACAGACAATTGCTGGGGAGTGGCAAAAATAGTGGCTGCCTTCTCTTGTGTTTGCTCACTTGCCTCTGCACTCATCTGTTGCAGTAGAGTCTCGACGTGATACTCGTATCCTAGTTTATTTGCGATCGGGGCGACTTCGCCTTCAAATTCAGCGATTTCTGTTTCTGACCAGGAGGAAAGGGAGCGAAGATTAGAGAAAGAATTGGGACGGCTTTGGGCGAGTTGCTGATAAGTTTGTTTCGGGAGTTGGCTCTGAAGACCAACAAATCGAGCAATTTCTAGATACTGCTCATAACTTAAGTCTTCTAGTTTTTGGATGCGCCAATGGCTAGAAGGAATGCTTTCAAACTGTTGAATCACTGCTTGATTCAGTGTATTCCAGAACCAAGCTAATTTTCCCGCTTGGGTCATTTGCTGCCACTGTTCAAACTTATCTCCTGAAGGAATTATGCGTCCTAAAAAATGGTGAAACAGGTCTGATTCTTGATAGCTTGGGGGCAGATTCGCATTCTCTCGAATCACGGTTTGGCTATACCAACCTTTTCGCAGATAGGAATTAACGACTTCGTGAGGTTGGCGAACTAACAGAACGAATTTAGCGTTAAAGCGCTGATAAAGTTCTTCTACTGATAAGGACAGATGAGCGCTCGATTCAAAAGAAATTTTAGATTGTTCCAAATCGCAACGAATTTCTTTTTCTTTTACCTTGAGAAAACCTTCATGATCCACAGGAATTTCATACCACTTGCAGTAGCGATGAAAGGTTTCATTTAAGGGATTACGCTCATGAACTGAAGCAACGTTAGGCTCTAGATCAAACACTCTGTAGAGAAAATTTGTCCCACAACGCCCTGTTCCGATCGCAAAACCTACTTGACTATCACTTAATCTCTGATTCATGATTCATATCCCAATTTTTTCATCATTGGCGAACAAGCGCTAGCAATCGCTTCTAGTTCTCTTTCAGAAAACTCGGTTTTAAATTTATAGTTTCTGCTTTCCAGTTTTTCAGGAATTTTGTCCCAGTCTCTTAAGTTTGAATCTAAATTGAATTTTTGATCTACTTGCTTCAAGATTTTATGGACTTCGTTAGATAAATGTTCATAACAAGTGTAGAATACTTTTTCTTCTGGCAAGGTATTTAAATCTTCTAACTGTTTTCCAACCACGTAATTATAGTTTTTTGCCATTGCTTCAATCATTTCTAGATAAGAATAGCGAGTTCCAGAAATGTTGAAGGTTTCTTTTTTTCCCGAAGAACTGACTTCTACTTCCGAAGTGGGATGAGCGTTCAATTTTGGGACAATTTTATTGAGCATGGAACGAATGACTGCTCTTGGGTCTCTAACCAAACTCAAGAAGTAAGCATCAGGGAATAACTGATTCAATAACTTAACGCGAGTGGCGTTCATGGGACAAGTATTCATAAATCGAACTGATTTACGATTTCCTTTTTTAGCTCGAACATACACTGAAAAAAGCCCTGGCACTGCTTCCAAATAAGAGCGTGGGACTGAGTTGATAACAGAATCCGTGTAACCTTGAGCATCGATCGGCCAAAAGGGTCTAACGACTTTATTGTTTTCAAAGGGATAGCCAATGGGATCCCAAACTTCATTGGCTTCACTCCAATCAATAATTTCTTGAGATTGATTTACTAATTTTGTCGTGATTGTCGTTCCTGAGCGATTCAGACCAATAATAAAAATTGGCTTTTCTAAGGGAGCTAAACTCTGATATGCTTTGAGAAAACTTTGGGTAAGCGGGTTTAATCTCGTTTGATAACAAACCTTATACAAGAAGTCGCTTGATTTCATAAGTTACCTGAATGAATCATTGTTTGTGTTTATTAAACGCTGATTAACTGTTCACCTTAGGTAATCCTAAAATTAACAAACAAATGTCAAGCAAGTGACAAACAAAACAATTATTGACTGGGAAGTTTTATTTCCTTTTGCCAATCCAAGCACCTGCTCTTTTGATCGCTTCATATTTTGGTATGATATCTTCCCATTTTTCAGGGTAACGAGAGGCGACAAAGAACAGATAAATCGCTGCATCTTCATAAGGACTCTCTGATTCATAAATCACTTGAAAATTGTTGCGCTGAAAAAGTTCTTGAATAGCGGTTGGGGTAAATCGCCAGTAATCTTCAAATGATTTCCCCACTGCGTGCTGATATTGAGCAAAGGGAACGACAAGAATGACAACATCTTTCGAGAGTTCGCACAGATTCTTAAACGCTGTAAAGATATCAAAGACGTGCTCCAACATGGTGTGGTTAAAAACCACATCGAATTTTGATTTTAATTCTTCTGGTAAATCTGAAGTGATATCTAGTAAGATTTCATTGTCCCGACTCTGATAGCCGCGATCGCCCGTATAATTGGTGATTGTGTATGAAGTTTTAGCTTCAAAGTAATCTCCATAATATCCCCCTTCTTTATCGCCATCATCGGAAGCGGAAACATTAACAATATTTCCTGGGAATAACTTGGCAACTTTCCTCAGTTCCTGATTTGACCAAAGTCTGGCTAATTTCGCTTGGCGATTAATTTGATTACTGCTGTGATCTTCTGTTTTGCCATTGCTGAGCCTAAACAGTTTATTGAAATCTAATTTTTTAGAAATTTGATTGAGCATTCTTAACCTCAAATAATTAAAGCCAATGGAAGAGCGGATTTCTCATTATTTTCTTACAACCTGACTGTAGCTGACGAACTAAACTCATAAAATAACCCTTTTGATAGTAATAGTCTCCACGAATAATATACCTATCTTTTGCAATCTCAAAGTTGCTAGGTATCTCTAAATCATACTTTTGAAAACTTTCTAGGCAATTACCAGTTAGCTTGCCACGATGGGTACTTTCTGCGAGAATAATTAGACTGTCTCCTGAGACCAAGAAAACTTGGTCTTCTGGCATGGTTACTTTTCGCTTATGGTTATCCATTGCTTTAGCACTAAACGAATCGTCTGGAAAGTGACTAAAAAGATGTCTCAAGGCTTTGACCTTCATAAATTGGTGCATCCAAATGCCCTTGTAGTTTTTTCTCACTAAGAAAGGTTGCGATAAATCTTTAAGACTGAGACTCTCCGCTTTGAGAGATAAGTTTTTCGTGCGGCAACAACTGATACTTGCAATTTTTTCACTTCCGACAGATTGTTGAATGAGCCAATGATAAAGTTTTTGTATTTCTTTGCAATTTAATTGAGTTGGATAATGATCATCCATACACCAATAAATCCATTCTTCCTCATCTAAATCGCTAATCAGCTTTAATACTGTAGGTTTAATTGGTTTTTCAGTTTCAATCAGTTCAACATCCTTACCATATTTCTGTTCGAGAAAAGATGGATAAGTTTGATTATAAGGGACTCGAAAGATAAACGGGTTATCGTACCATAATTTTTGGTACGCCGCTATCATGTGATCAGTAATTTTGATATATTTATCGCAAGTTAATACAATGGCTTTCATTCTTACCTCTTAGCTACGATATTTCTCTTAATCTATGTGTCTATGTATTTAATTTTATCCAGAAAATTAATCAACTGTTTATTCCCTATAACTGATGTTTACTGGGGTGATAAAAAATGAAGTCGTTTCCCTCTAACAGGGCTTTTTCAGGATTAGCAATGTCAACAATTTTCTTTTCTTTTTTAGAAATAACCAAATAATGGTATCCCAATTCAATCAAACTTTTCATCGTTTCTATGGCTTGCTTCCCAAAAACTTGGGAGCGCTTTTGCTGAATTTCAATAAGTAGAAGCGGTAATTGGGATAAGGTTTGTTTAGCTCCTTCTATAAAATAGGATTCATAGCCTTCAATATCAACTTTAATCAGATCAATCTGCTTAAGATTTAAGTCTTCAATAAGATCATCGAGGGTGGTCAACTTGACTTTTTGCTGTGAACGCTTCTGTGAGGCAGACAAGTTTGAAGAAATATGATTTTTGGGACCGCGATCGTCAATCATTTCGACAAAGCCTTGATGATCCCCTAGAGCAACATTTAAAGGAATAATTCTTTCTTCATATTGATTAAATTTAAGATTGCGACAGAGCATTTCATAAGTGCTATTGACTGGTTCGATGGCATAAATTTTAGCGCGATCGTGCTGACTTGCTACTGCTAGGGAAAAGTAACCAATATTTGCTCCCACATCAACAAACACACTTTCACTAGAAAGGTTATCCAAGACAAAATTTGTTTCAACAGATTCCCAGTAAGCATTCTTTTCTAACTCAAGAATTCTGTCTTTTAAGTTTGAAAAAACAAAAAAATTAAAACCAGTTTTAAACCAAATCCCCTCTTCATCAATGAAGACAGGGCGATAATTTCCAGCCTCCACTTGAGTTTGGATTTCACGGAAAGCCAGTAAACTCTTTTTTAGGGAATCATCTTGGATTTGAGCGACTGCGGACTTCCTCTTGAAGACTTGATTAAGAATTGATTTAATGATTTGCTTAATCTTAGACTGAATTATGTTCGTCATGTTCTTACAATTGTTTTAGATTCAAGAATAACTGGGCTAAATTTTAATAATTATGTTCTTTAACATTAATTTCAGTCTGTTGCCATTCTCGGGCTTGGAAGAACATATCTCCTTCTACCATAGTTTTTTTCCCCATTGGATTGTCAACTTTAAACTTAAATCCAGTGACAGCATCAAGGCGATTAGGAAGTGGGCAAAGTTCTATGGTTATAGCTAATTCATAAGCACCTGGTCTTAAGCCTAAAGGAAACATAATAATTTGGATTTCTACCTCCCCTGGCTTTAAGTGAAAAAATACACCATCGAGAGAACTAACTTGTCTAAAGACATAACCTGTTTCCATATCAGTGATATCTTTAACAGATAGCCCACAAATCATTTCTTTCACTTCTCTATGAACTTTACAACCAATACATAACTTTGTGTAGCTACCAGATTTGGGAATATCCACTAGATTATCTTCTTGATTTCGGAAGCACAGATAAGTCATGTCAACCCCTAGGCTTTCTTCTGGGGGTTTTTCAGGGAGTAAATATTTTCCTTGTGCAAAAGAGATATCCTTATACATTAAATCTTCCTCATATCTTTGAATCACGGACTCTGCTTTGCCATAGTCGATGATTTTTCCATATGATAGGTAACTGGCTTTTTCACAAACCGAAAGAACAGCAGCTGTTTTATGGGTTACTAGAATAATAGAAGCCCCCTCTTGTCTGAGTTGAGCTAATTTTCGGGTACACTTCCCTTTAAATTTAATATCCCCAACTGCTAAGACTTCATCTAGTAAGAGGATTTCAGGTTTGACATGGATTGCACAAGCAAACCCTAACCTTGCTTTCATTCCTGAACTATAACTTTGGACTGGAGATTCAATGGCGTGAGGTATTTCGGCAAATTCAACCACTTCTTCAAAGCAATCGTCAATTTCTTTCTTGGATAAGCCTAAAATCGACATATTGGCATAAATATTTTCTCGTCCTGTCAAAATTGGATTAAATCCGACTCCTGCTGCTAATAAAGGAGCAATTCGCCCTTTAATCGTAACTTTTCCAGAATCTGGTTTAATTAAGCCAGCAATAATCCGTAAAAGGGTTGTTTTTCCGCTACCATTGGGACCGAGCAACCCGATCGCCTCTCCTTTGTGGAGTTCTAGACTAACATCTTGCAAAGCCCAAAACTCTCTAGGGCGCAATTCTTCTTTTTTTTCTCGACTTTGACCAAATATTTCTCCGGCTATGTCTGTTAAGCCGTACCATAGAGACTTTTTCAAGTCACGGCAGAATTTTTTGGAAACACCTTCAACAGAAAGGATGATCTCTTCATCATTTTGAGTAGAGGGGACTTCTTTAACTGAATTTTCTATTACCATTTGGTTTACTTTAACGACACTACTAGAATTGTAGAGTTTCCAAGCTAGTTTTAGTGAAATCAATCCTTGCCAAAGGAACTTTGACAAAATCTCTAGAAACAGATTCTAAAAATTAGGAGAATTAGTGAACTATTGCTTCTTTGATCCATTCCCACTCTTGAGTTAATCCTTCTTCTAATTGCACTTTAGGAGAATAGTTTAAGAGTCTCTGCGCTTTTGAGATTTCAGCAGAGGTGTCCCGAGCATCTCCCGTTGCTCTTTCGTGATAAGTTCGTTGAATCTCTTTTCCAATTACGGCTTCCATTTTTTTAAGAACTTGATTGAGAGCAACTCGGCTTCCCCCACCGATGTTAAAGGATTCTCCTACTGCCTCAGTAGCAGTTGCTGCTGCTAGGTTAGCATCAACTGCGTCGCTGATAAAAGTGAAATCGCGAGTTTGTTCGCCATCACCATAAATAGAGATTGCTTCTTTGGTTAAGACAGCACGAAAGAACTTATGAAAAGCCATATCAGGTCGCTGGCGCGGGCCATAGACGGTGAAATAGCGCAAAGCTGTTGCGGGAACGCCAAAACTTTGATGATATTGCCAGCACAATTGTTCGGCGGCTAATTTGGTAATTCCATAAGGAGAAACAGGTTGAGGACAGGTTGTTTCTGGTGTTGGCAATTTTTCGGCATTGCCGTATATAGAAGAACTGGAGGCATAAACTAAACGCTTCAAGGTAGGTGCGCTTTTTGCCCCTTCCAAAATCACCTGTGTTGCATTGAGATTGCGTTCCGTATAAAAGTGAAAATCCTGCCCCCAACTCGCTCTCACGCCAGCTTGGGCAGCTTGATGAAAAACCACCTCTGTTTCTTTTAGCAAATCTGACCAATCTAAGCTTAAAATATTATTTTCAATTAGCTGAAAGTGGGGATGATCTATCACTGTTGCAATATTTTTGTGCTTCAAGCGGGAGTCATAGTAATTATTAAATTCATCAATACCAACTACGGTTTCTCCCTGTTTTAATAACGATTCAACTAAGTGAGAGCCAATGAATCCAGCAGCCCCAGTAACTATGTATTTTCCCATAAAACACTCGTAATTAATATTCAGTCATGATCTAGCTAAAAGTTCTTAGAAGAAATTTATTCTCTCTCGGGTTTAAGCGCTCATGCGTTCAATAATAAAGGGCATTGCTAGATAATAAAGTATCCAACCAATTAATAAACCTATAAATGCGATCGCGCTGGCGATCCAAAATCCAACTGGATGGGACAATTCAGCTCCTGTTGCTAGCTCTCGCGTGGTTACTAATAGGGGAGTGACTGGATTGAGGTTAACAATCGTGCCAAAAAATCCCTCCTTGGGGGTTGGATAAATCACTGGTGTTAAAAAGAGCCACCCATTTGTAATAAAGCCAAGAGAGCGTTGGATGTCTTGATATAACGAACCAATTGGTGCTAAGATAACTCCGATAGATATTCCAAAGGCAATCAGGTGTATTAAAGCCACGGGCGCGATGAGAATTGTCCAACTAACTGGAAACCGAAACCAAATAAATAGCCCAATAATCAGAATTAGTTTAATGCCAAAATTAAAAAAAACTTGCCCCAGTTTTGCTAAAACGAGTGCTTCTTGGGGAAATTTAATTTTTGCCATGATCGTCTTTCCTGATCCCACACCAGAAATTGGTGCATTAATTGCTTCAACAAAAGTTTGCCACAAGGTCATGCTAAACATAACATAGGCTGGGTAAGGAAGATCAGTTTCTGCAATGTTGATAATTTTCGCATTATTGGCGAGGGTCAAACCAATCCCTGTGGCAACTGCTGGCACCAAAGCCCAAAACAATCCTAAAAAGCTCTGCCGATACTGACTTTTAATATCGCGGACGAAGAGTTGCCATCCCAATGAACGAGCTGCTAACAAACTCAGCCACATTTCCTTAAACAAGTTGATCGGGTTACTTAGTTTACTCTCTGGGGTATAAACAACTACTTTAGAAGATTCTTGCTTGGATTGAAACATACATAAAAGAATAAAATTCTGAGGGAAGGTTTTTGAAACCCAATACAAAATTAACGGTTGTGATTAGGTATTATAGTCTTTAAAGGGGCGATTATTTAGCCTTTTCGCTTCTCTCTTTGTAAATTCACTGACTGAAGGATTTCCGAAGGGGTTGATCGCTCCTTCGACTCTTTGCCATAATTCTTTTGGCACTATGGAGAGTTTATAGGTTCGATCGCCTGTTTTTTGGACTCGATACCATTGAGTGGCTTCACATTCAGGACACCAGAAAGCCTCCAGCCATTCGTTAATCCGAACGGTTGTCCGAGTTGCTAAGACGAGGGTTGCTTTTTTTTTAGTCATCCCTTGTGCTTGCAAATGTTCTGGGCGATCGGCATAAACAGGATATTTCTGGCTAACACTATCAAGGTAGCAACCGTGTTGGGGACAATAGATTGCCCTTCGCTTTGAACGTTTCCGATTTCGGTCACACCTTCTCCGCAATTCGACCTCCTTCCTTTTCAGGATCATCTGCAGAAGGCTACGTTGGAGGGACTGAGATCGTTAAGACCATCGAAGTCCAACTCCTAATCTAGCAATATGTTCTCATCTGTGAGAAATAAGTTTGAGTTTAGTTTTGATCTAGTTATTTTTAGCTAACACTGACTTTATCCTATAACTACATTTCATGTCAACTAGAAACGAAAATTAATTTTTTGCCATAGAGACCAATTTTGCCAAAGTGGAGGGAAATTGTGCAATCGACGCTTAGTGTGCTTAGCTCAATCGCCCCTCCCACTGTGATTTGAGGAGAGGCGCATCAGCCAAGGAAAATCAATAATCAACACCGCGTCGCAACTCGACACCCTGATAGGCATAGTGTTTATGACAGACCATTTCTGAATAGACACTAGCCAGATCGAAATAGGGGAAACGATTAAAGCAGCGCCCTGTAATAATAATTTGGGTATCGTTAGGTTTGGCAGATAAGGCTTCTACTACTGGCTCTACTGGCAATAATTCTAAATCAAGAGTAGGATTTAATTCATCCAAGATAATGGTTTGATAACTACCGATCGCGATCGCTTCTGAGGCAATTTCCCAACCTCTAGCAGCTTCTGCGTAGTCTTCTGGCTGTTGCTTTCCGCGCCATACGATCGCATCTCGACCACAGCGCACATGATCTAAGAGTTTCGGATAGCTGGTTTTTAAGGCGGAGATCGCTGCATCTTCGGTGTAGCCAGTGCCTCCCTTTAACCATTGCACAATTAAAACGCGATGGGATTGATCGCTATCTATTCCGCGCCCAATCGCTAATAATGCTTTTCCTAGCGCACTGGTGGATTTTCCTTTCCCATCCCCTGTATAGATTTCAATCCCAGATAAAGCACGGTCAGTAGCAGCGTGACGCTTCATCTCGGAATGCAAGTTACACAAATCTAATAAGGCTTGGGGGGCAGCACGACCTGTTATAATCACTTCTAAGGGTTGGGGCTTCATTTTTAGGGTCTCAATGACTTCTTCTTCAGGAAGTAACCCTAAATCTAAAACGGGGTTTAATTCATCTAGCACGACAACAGAATACAGTCCAGAGGCGATCGCCCCTTTCGCAATACTCCAACCTCGCTGGGCTTCCTGTTGATCAAAAAACGTGATTTCATCTCGACCGAAATATTCAGCCCGTCCTGTGCGAACTTGGTCAATAAGATGAGGAAACCCTTTTTGCAAGGCAGCGATCGCCGCATCCTCATCATAAACCCGTTCTGGTCCTTTGAGAAACCGCAGCAGTAGCACACGGTTGGTCGTTTTAGCATCAATCCCTAACCCGATCGATCTCAACACTACTCCTAAAGCAGCTTGAGACTTGCCTTTTCCCTCTCCATCATAAACGTGAATTTGTCCAACCTTGCGTTCGGAAAGTTCTTGTGCTGTGCGAATCCCAATCCCATCTCTACTCATTCTTGTTTTCACTAGCTATTGTTTATCATGAACATCCAGACCTCTAGTTTAACGAGAGAATTTTTTTATGTCCTTGAGGAAAAAGCCTGATTTCACTTACACATAAGTCATGATCTTTTGCTGTGCTGCTATTTGCTCTACCCTAGTTTTTCGACTACTAACCCTTTTAAATAATAAACTTGTACACTCGGAAAATCATCAGCCAAGTCTGCCAAAATCCCTTCATAAGTTTCCCAACTGATATCAGTGATGGTGTGTTGTTGGCTGGCTTGATTTGAGAGCAGTTCAGGATGAGTGTTTAGTTTTTCTAATAATAAGGGATTCATCATCGCATTTTACCTTAAAAGGGGATTTTTTTAATTTTTTCAAGGTCTTAAGGGGTTTCTTCTAAAACGGCTAAATACTCGATCGCCGCTTCTAATTTAGACTCATAACTTTGTGCAAACTCTTCAAACCAGAAACCCTCATCAGAATAGGGATCAAGGGTTTCCAGCCATTCCTGTGCTTTTTTCGTAAGACGCTTTCTTTGCTTCTGTTTTTGTTGTTCTGCCTTGAGGATTTCTTCTTGATTTCGTTTTTGATAGTCTTCCTCTTCCTGTGTCTTTTGACTTTGATGCTGTTGTTTAATTGACCCTAGCAAGTCATCAGTTTTAGAATCTTTCTGAGGAGGGGAAGTCTCTCTTTTCTGCTCTTGATATCGGGATTTTATATTTGTAATGGAGGAAGAATGGTTCTGAAACTGTGCTTTTAACTGACTTAAAGACCCTTCTGAATCATCTTCTTCATGGGAAGATTTGCCCTGAGATTTTTGTTGCTGAAACTGAGACTTAATTTCCTCTAGAGAATCATCATTATCCGTTTCCTCCACAGAAGATTTCTGCTGAAACTGTGACTTAACCTCCTCAAGCGGGTCACTTTCTTCATCTTGTTCAGAAGAAGATTTTTGTTGCTGAAACTGTGACTTAACCTCAGCTAATAAGTCGTCAGTTTGATCATCTGAATTTTGATGAGACTGTTGACTAGACATCACTTAACAATTAATTATTAATAATTAACAATTTGTTCATGGTTCATTTTTAAATGGTTCATCCATTTAGGAAGCATGAACAACAAACCAACTACAAATTATCAATTGAACTCTTCATATTCTGGTTCTTTTTCCTTCTCTGTTTCTTTGGTTTTTGGTTTCTTGGGAAGATTGACTTTGGGAGGAATATAGGTTTCTTCTTCGTCTCGCCAAACATCTTCTTCCATGTCTTCATCCTCTAAACGGTTGAGAGGTTGGGGTTCAAATTCGTCTTCTGGTGCGTCTGTATCTCCCCAGTTATCTTCTTCTAATACCGCTTCTTGGTAGCGCAGCGGGGGGGGTTCTGGTTCTTCTAACTCCTCTTCTGTCCAAGCAGACTCGTAAACGGGTTCTTCTTTGTAAGTGGTTTCACGAATAGGTTCACGGCTTTTAGCAGGTTCTTGGCGAACGGGTGGACGTTCTGGTAAACCAGTTCCTAATTGATTTTCAGGACGGGCTGTGGGAGGGGTATAATAAAGATCATCGTCGTCTTTTTCCCAAGGTGCTTTTCCTAAGCCCAATCGTTCTAATAGTCCAACGGTTAGCTGGGTTAGGCGTTCTTCTGCGCCTTCAAAGACAATGATGCGGTTGGGGCCGCTACTGACAATTTCTTCGATGGGGAGTTCGTAGGTACTAATGACCTGATCGGGGATTTGAGGATAGCCCCAAGAAGCGATAATTAAGGAAGAGACTTTTCCATCGTCAAGGTTAAATTGAAAGTCTCGTACTCTGCCCAACATTTCGCCGTCTTCAGTAATGACTTCGCAGTTAATTAAGGCGCTGAGGGGTTCTATCTCAACCTCTTCGATGACCTCTTCATCTTCGACTAGAATCACATCACCACTTTGTTTGATATCTTCTAGATACATATAGCGTGGCATCCCTGCAACGGAGATCAAGTTGTCGCGCAGTCCCAACGCTACGACTTCTCGGCGATCGATATCTACTAATATTTCTTTAACGACACCAAGCCGTTTTCCGCTATTACGGGTAATAACTTGGGTATTGATAACTTCAGAGCGTAAACGATTGAATTCAGTTGTCATTTTTTTGTTCTGCTAGTCCTTGATCTCGCAGCTAGTATCAGTAAATAATAATCGGGTATCTTACTTTAGTTGGAGGAGCGGTTTAACCGCATCTTGCCTATTCATCTTATCGTAGCTTAAGGGTCTTTGATGAATGATAATCATGGCTTAGACTCAAGTAATGATTGTTTAGGGAGGTGGTTTTGCTATCTATTTGATTATTTTAACGAACTGTTGAGTTTTTTTTCCATGTCCAAAGAGATCGAGCCAGAGCTAAGATAAAAAAAGCAATCAGAAGGAGGAGCAGAAAATGAGGATTCGAGTGGGTAATGGATACGACCTTCATTGCTTGGGAGAAAATCGTCCTTTGATTTTGGGTGGAGTTCAAATTCCTCATTATTTGGGCTTAATGGGGCATAGTGATGCTGATGTGCTGACTCATGCTATTATGGATGCGATGTTAGGGGGTTTAAGTTTGGGCGATATTGGGCATTATTTTCCTCCTTCCGATCCTAAGTGGGAGGGTGCTGACAGCATTGAATTGTTGCAAGAAGTGAAAAAGTTAATCGCTGATCATGGATGGTCAATTGGCAATATTGATTCAGTGGTGATTGCAGAGAAGCCTAAGTTGAAACCTCATCTCAAAGCAATGCGCGATCGCCTTGCTCAAACTTTAGGGATTAATTTTGACCAAATCAGTATTAAAGCTACAACCAATGAGAAAATGGATGCGGTGGGACGAGAAGAAGCAATCTCTAGTTATGCTGTTGTCTTGCTCCTAAGACATGAATAATGTTTGTGAACTCAATGCTAAAATATCCTCAGTTTAATTCGCTATTTCTATGGCTACTCTTCACTGGACTACGATTTGCCGTTTGCTAAAACTCCCTCAAGGTAATGCTGTTTGGGAGGGAGATCGAAGAAATCTCCATCAACTCAATCTCGAAGAAACAGGAGAAGAATCTGAGAAAGATTGTGTGATTTGGGTAGATGGTTCAGAGGGAATGGTGCGGGGAATGGAAATGGTTTCGGGGAATGCTGGAATGGAAGCGGTGGTGCGGACATTATTGCGATCGATTGAAATGCCACAAGGGTATGGAAAACCCTGTCGTCCCCAAAGAATCGTGGTGCGCGATCGCGAAATTCAATTTTTTTTAAGAGGTCTTCTCAAAGAGCTAGAAATTAAAGTCGATCGCGTTGAAGAGCTTCCTCTGATCGATACTTTATTTCAAGGGTTAGCTGAAAACAGCGAAGAACGTCCCCCTCTCCTGCCAAAATCCTATGAACAACCTCTTTTAAGAACGGCTCAAGAAATTTGGGAAAATCCTCCTTGGAGACTCTTAGATGATAGCGAAATTATCACCCTTCAACTTCACCATTGGAATCTTGATCCCCTTTATGTTTCTGTGATGGGGATGTTGGGATCGGAGCATGGAATTTTATTGTATCGCTCGTTTGATTCTCTGAAAACGTTTCGTTCTCAAATGTTTCAGGGAGAGTCAATGGAAGAAATTGAAAGCGCTTTCCTACAACAAGACTGTTGGTTTCTTAACTATGAGTTACCCGATGATGAGGAAGACTCTGATGAAATGAGTTTCCAGGAAATCGAACCTCATTTTGGCAGTGTGAATCCCTACGAAGGATTACGTCCTTTTTTCGGAGAAGAAGAAGCTGCGGTGGTCTATGGGGCGCTACAGGCTTTACAAAAGTTTATTCAAGAGCATGAAAGACAACTGGAAACTGAACTGGATCAAAAAATAGAAAAACGCTATAAAATTCAACTTCCCGCAGCGATCGCACAAACCACAAAAGTCTTGGTTACAGTGTCAATGAACCCTGAACTAGAAAAAGAGTTAATTGACTTATTAGAGAGCGAAGAAGAGGAAGAACTAGAAGCACTAGAGGAAATCGAATTTTCTTCTCCGATCAAAGAAGACCTAGTGCCAAAAGGGGCTTTTTTAACATTAGGTCTGATTCCTTGGGAAATGATTGCTAAAATCCGAAATAATGAAAAGCAAATTTATCAGTCACTAGGAGTTTCCGAAAAAGGGGAAGGAATGCCAGTTGTTCTGATTCAAACTTCTCGTCCGAAAGCTAAAGAAATGATTGATCAGATTCAAAATTTAGGAGGATTACAAGGCATTGGATTTAATACAGGAGAAGACCCAACAACAGATACTGTTTATGATTTAGGAATTATTAAAACTGGCAATGGAGACCTGTATTTATTTGGGGAGTTTGAAGAAGAGGATTCCACCCATGTTAAAGCACGTCAGCAATGGGAAAAACGTTGTCAACAAACCAAAGGTTATTGTGGTTTAATTATTGCCAGAGGGTTAAAAGGAGCGTCTAGCGGACAGCCTCAATTACGAGATATGATGGCTGTATTTGAAGCCAAGGCGCTCTCAACTGAAGAGTTGGGGTTAGGAATTTTGCAGTTGATGGAGTGATAATTAAAAACCTAATTTGAGGTTAAAGTTATATTGAAAATGGTATTACCTTTAGGGATGATGGGATTAGCGTGGCGCGATCGCGCAGTCCTCAGCAGCCAGAAATCCCACGCCAAATCTATGTTAACATCGCTATCAAATTAGCTTGAAACCAAAATTATGGGAGTCACTCGCTATCTTCACACCGCTATCATTGTCTCTGATTTAGAAGCAGCAGAAATCTTCTATTCAGAAATGCTAGAATTGCCCAAAGCAGAACGGTCTCTCAAGTTTCCAGGGGTTTGGTATCAGGTGGGAGAGTATCAGATACATCTCATTGAAGAGCACAACTCGACAGCGCCAGAACCCAATGCTCAAAAGTGGGGAAGATGTCCTCATTTGGCTTTAGCAGTCGATAATCTAGACTTGATTAAGACTCGTTTAAAAGAAAAAGGCTATCCTTTCCAAGCAAGTTCATCGGGTCGCGCTGCATTGTTTACGAAAGACCCCGATGGGAATATTATTGAATTAAGTCAGGGATGACCGTTTTTGCTGATCGCTATAGTGACTCCTCCTCAAACGATTTTAGTCAGGGGAAAACGTTACAAAAAGTCAAAAGCGCGATCGCGCAGCGAAAAACCTTCACTTCACAATGGGACTTAACGCTTGTTTTTTTGAATTAATGAATATTTCCTAAAGGACTTGACAAAATTTTAAGATTTACTTATGATTTGGGTGTGAATATTATTTTATTGACACAAACATGAACAGAGTTACAGTAGTTATCCTCAGCAGTTTGCTCGCTTTGAGCGTAGCAGAACCAGCAGCGGCGATCGTGAGCGGAGATGAGATTGAAGGAACACTCATCACATCAGCAACAGGCGCAAATAACAACGTTTTTCTTTCAGGACCTGGAGATGGAGGAACACCCGCAACAGCAACGATCGGTGCGGGTTTTGAGTTTGACGAAAATGTTGGTCCTAACCGAGTAGTTGCGGATTTTGATCCTGATACGGATGTTCTTTCTCTCGCACTTGACCTTAATGCTCCTCAATCTGGTTTAGATTTGTCTTACAGGTTCGATGAGCTTGATCCAGCAATTCTCAGTGTTAACCAACTTACAGGTACAGTAGCCGATATTATTGATATTATTAATAATAATCGAACTCTTGAAATTCAGTTCACGAATCTTGATCTTCCAGCAGGAGTAAGTTCAGCTACTTTCGAGGTAACCTCTGTCCCCTTTGAAACGGAAACTGGTCTCGGTTTATTAGCTAGCGGTCTAATTTTTGGAGGTCTAAGACTGAGAAAAAGAATGATGAGTCACAAGTGAAATCTTAGCACAATATTTTATTAATTAATTTTATCAACTCCGTCCTTTTGAACGGAGTTTTTTTGTCGCAATGTAGCATTAAAGCAGCTTGAGATGTATAGTGCTACAGGTTTTGTTTAGGACATTCTGGAGAATAGTAGCGACCGAGACGGTCGCACTCCCAGCCACATTAAACGTCCTAACCTAATTGTGTACTGCTATAAATCTCTCTTTACCGATTAATCCTTGATATGATGGAAAGCAAAATAGAAGCACTTGCTGATTAAAGATCAAAATGGATACAAAAGCATTTAAACGGTCTCTCCACCAGTCTGACAAATATCATCGTCGCGGGTTTGGTCACGAAGAAGAGGTTAATGAGTTACTCAACTCTGAATATCAAAGTAATTTAATTAAAGAAATTCGGGAAAATAACTATCGCTTGAAAAAAGGAAATGTTACCATTCGTTTAGCAGAGGCTTTTGGGTTTTGTTGGGGTGTCGAAAGAGCCGTCGCGATCGCCTATGAAACCCGTCAACATTTTCCCAAGGAACGCATCTGGATCACCAATGAAATTATTCATAATCCCTCGGTCAATCAACATTTACAAGACATGGCAGTCGGCTTTATTCCTGTAGAAAACGAGCAAAAAGATTTTTCAGTTGTTGATCCTGGCGATGTTGTCATCCTACCAGCTTTTGGAGCGAGTGTCAATGAGATGCAACTTTTAAACGATTTAGGCTGTACCATTGTTGATACGACTTGTCCTTGGGTTTCTAAGGTTTGGACTTCTGTAGAAAAGCATAAAAAGCGCAGTTATACTTCGATCATTCATGGCAAATACCGTCATGAAGAAACCGTTGCTACCAGTTCTTTTGCCGAGAAGTATTTAGTTGTCTTAAACTTAGAAGAAGCTCAGTACATTGCAGATTATATCCTACACGGTGGCGATAAAGATGCCTTCTTAAAAAAGTTTGAAAAAGCCTCTTCCCCTGGCTTTAATCCTGATGTCGATTTAGAAAAAATAGGCATTGCCAATCAGACAACCATGCTCAAAAGTGAAACCGAGCAAATTGGGAAATTGTTTGAACGAACTATGCTAGAAAAATATGGCCCAACTGAATTAAATGAGCATTTTATGAGTTTTAATACCATTTGTGATGCCACTCAAGAGAGACAGGATGCGATGTTTGATTTAGTTAAAGAAGAATTGTCTTTGCTAGTTGTCATTGGTGGGTTTAATTCTTCTAATACCACGCATTTACAAGAAATTGGCATTGAACGTGGCATTCCCTCTTATCATATTGATTGTGGAAACAGAATTTTAGCAGGGAATAAAATTGAACATAAGCCATTAGGAAAAGATTTAGAAATTGCTGAAAATTGGCTGCCAGAGGGAGACATTACCGTTGGCATTACTTCTGGTGCTTCTACTCCAGATCAAGCAGTAGAAGACGTGATTGAGAAGATTTTACAGGAAAAAAATGTTCTGTTAGTGAGCTAAAAATACTCAGGAAGGGGAATATTTCCTCTTCCTGTCGGATTGCTTTTGGGTTTCGCTACCATCTATAAAGCTAAAAGCCCCTTAAATCCCCCAAGTGTTGGGGGTCAGAAGGGCTTTCTTTTAATTATGAATGGGGTTGCGCCATTTCGATTTCCTCAGAAGGGGGAAGCAATCGTTTAGAAGAAGGGCGATATTTATCGGTTTCTCGTAAGCGCTGACTAAGGAAACGACAGATTTCGAGAATGATATGGGGACGCTGGCTGATGACGCTGATAAAGCGACTTTTTTCCAGTTTTAAGAGGGTGCAATCTTGAAGCGCGATCGCGCTTTCCCAGTGGGGTGCTTCATCAAACAGAGAGACTTCCCCGAAGTATTCGCCAACAGAAAGGTGACGCAGGTCTTGGGGTTCATCGTCAAAGTCTTTCACAATGCGGACACTACCTTCAGCGATAATATAAAGGTGCGTTCCCCAGCTTCCTTCGGTGAAGATGGTTTGACCCGCTAACACCTGTTGTTGTTCGAGGGTTTTATCAATCAGCAGTAACTCTTCAAGGGAGAGGTTTTTGAACAGGGCGACGTTTTTTAGGAGCAGTAAGCGATTCATAAGGACGTTTTGCAGGGAGGGACGGTGGAGGATTGGCAAAAAGAGTTGTTGAGCCGTGTTTTTGACCAAGGGATCGGGGTCTTTCATCAACGCAAAAGGCACAGTCGCCATCACAATTAATGCTCCCACTCGAATCCAGCGATCACGCGCTTCTAGGGCTTCTAGGAGCAGTTTATAGCCTTTTGAGCGCAACCATCCTGAAGATGTCACGCGAGAGCGACCGTTTAAGGGCTTGGGTTGACTCATCTCCTCTAAAATAGGCATCAGAGGGAGGGCGAAGCGTCGCTGGGGAAGGGTAGCTAAAACCTCGATCGCATTAGCGACTTCACGGGGATTGGTGGAATTAAACGCTCGGCTGACAGTGTTCACGGTGCGCGAGTGTCCCAAACAAGAGAGAATATACAGGACTTTCTGCACCACACGGTTATGATAATCAGCGATCGCGATCGCCAGAGGTCTCCAGTTGGGGTCATATTGCGGGATTTGCTTTTGCCAGGCTTGAGTTTTATTCAATTCCCGAAAATCAGGATTGAGATACTCTAAAAGAATCTCACTGGCTTTTTTGCTCCGCACTTGGGTAATGGCAGTAATCGCAGCACTCACCACTTCTGGATTGCGCGAGGAAAGGCTGTCTTTTGCCAACTCTAAGCCTTTTTCCCCATAGCCTGCTAATACCTTCCCAGCTTCTTGACGGACTCGCGGATCAACATCTCCTAAACCCATGCCAACATTATGCAGCATTCCTTGGCATCGGGTAACCCCCAAAACGTGAAATGCAGCTGCACGGACTTCGGGATCAGGATGTTTTAATTCTCGAATTGCCATTTCTGCGATTTCCACATCTCCGCGATCAGCGATTTTCCCTAATGCTTTCAAGCCTTCTTGTTTGAGGAAGGGGTTATCGTGGTTAATAATTGGTTCTAAAAGATAGACTAACTCACGATCTTCTGTTTTTCCAATTACTCCCGCGATCGCGATCGCTGCTTTTTCTTCCCAAGGCGAATGCCATACCTCCTCGGTCATTTCCTCAATTTTACGGTCTATGCGGGTGTCTGAAATTTTTACCGCAAGTGCTGCAAGTAACCGCACTTTTTGACTTTCGTCACTGAGTAATGGTTGCAGTTTCTCGGTGGGGATGAGGTCTCGATTGGCGGTTAAGATTTCTAAAGCAGTGGCTCGCAACGCCACGCGATCGCTGTCAAGGAATTCTCGGAATTTTTCTAATGCTTCCTCATCTGCCTCATTGCCAAAAACATCAACCACTGCTGATCGAATTGCAGCATCATTGCCATTTTCTTCTAATAATATCTTCACTTCTGGTAAGAAGCGACTGGGTTTTTCCAAGCGACGGGCTAATTCTAATCCTTTAACTTTTGTGTAGGGATCGCCGTTAATAATTAAATCTTGAATCGCGGAACTTGATCCAGAGGGCAGTTGTGTCCGATAATTAAATTCGTCCAATTCAAGGGTATTAGATCGGATCATCCCTTCCAATCCTTCTGCATAGAGTCTTCCCATCGGCAATCTTGCCAGCAGCGCGATCGCAGTTAAACTAATAGCAATCAAAGCGATTTGCTTATGCGTGAGGAAAGATTGAGCCACAATTAAGGAAACCCCTGCTAGGGTTAAGCCAACCGCATAGAAAACCCCATCGGTGAGGGTTCGCACTCGCCCCGAAAATTCTGGGGGAATCGCGTTATAGTTGAGTTGGTGAACGGGAGCCGCTAGTCCTTTATTTAAAGAATCGCCGTTAATATTAAGCGCGATCGCACTCTTTAAATCTCCTCTTAGCGCAAAGCCAGACAACGCAGCAAGGGTGACAATGGGATAGGCGACATTCATCCGCGTCACTCCTAACCAGCGTAAAAGGGGTCGTGTAACGCAGAATAAAGTAACAATCTGAGTGGTACTGGTAGCGATGCGGACTTGACCCAAAAAGCTGGTCAATGCTGAGTCAGTAAAATGGCTAGCATAGGTGCTAAACCAGAGAAACTCCGACATCACATAGATGAGGATAAACAGGAAACTGCTACTAGCTAGATAAAAAATGAGGGGATAGCGTTTTACTAAATCGGGAAAAGTTTTCAGGGATTCAAATACACCAATACGCTTGTTAGCATAGTTACTTTCGAGGCGAGTTTGGGAATTCTCTAAATAAATTACTTGGCTGATCGCGATCACTAAGATTAACACCACACAGCCCAGTAACTGACGGTTATTCAGATATTGCGCTAACAGGGTTGTTAATGTCCCTCCCAACAAGATTCCCACCGCTTGTGCAATACCCAAAAACGGCGCGTAGCGCTTATATTCAAGGGTGGTAAAATAGTCTGTAATCAGGTTGGGATAGAGGATATTAACATACAGATCGAACTGAAAAAACGCCGTAATACTGATGAAAAAATAAAGCGCGATTGTGTTGAGACCTAACACAAGGGAGAAAATCGTCAATAATACAGCAGACACAACGAGGGTGTATTGAAATAACCGCACCCGACTAAAGCGATCGATGACTTGTGAGACAACTCCATAGGCTAATGTGGAGAAAACTCCCAGCAAGATAAAAGAAAGCGGAAGATATTCAGCGCCAGCATTACTCAGAAATAGTGAGTTAGCAATATTCATTGCCATAATGCAGTAAGTGAGCATCGTCACTGCAAGCAGGAGAAATTGCGTGAGACGGTTCACTTTCCAAGTGGAGAGATTGAAGCGTTGTTCCACAAACTGAGAGATCATTGAGGTCAGAGACGTTATGAGCGTGGATAGGGACTGGAGGACAATTTAAGCGAGGACATTTTTCACCCGCCACCAAGAGTATAAGCACCAAGAGGCAGTTGTAACTTTCTCGACTTGAGTTCCCATCGTAGCTTAAACTTAGCTTATTTTGCTCCTCTTTCAGAAGACAGTTTTTCTGTCTAAATTTTTGGCAATGTTTGAAATCAATCGTGGTAATCGTAACGATTTTCTTTGTTTAAGCTAAGCTGCCCGCGCATCTAAATCAGAAGATCAGGAATTGCAAAACCATTACACAAAAATTGGGTTTAAAGCCTCGTCCTTCTAGGACGACTTTAATTG